>JACZUY010000105.1 GCA_022572945.1 Pseudomonadota bacterium | reverse complement strand
CGTCGTCGAGGTCGCCGCCGCCGCCGGGACCGGGCGCCGGATCGGGCGCCGCGCCGCCGGCCGAAGAGTCGTCACCGCCGCCGCCGGGACCGGGCGCCGGGTCGGGCGCCGCGCCGCCGGCCGAAGAGTCGTCACCGCCGCCGCCGTATCCGCCCTCGCCGCGCGAATCGAGCATCTGCAGCGAGCTGTTGAAGCGCCTCAGCACGATCTCGGTGGTGTACTTCTCGACCCCCTGCGGGTCGGTCCACTTGCGCGTCTGGATCTGGCCCTCGACGTAGACCTTCGAGCCCTTGCGCAGGTACTTGCCCGCCACGTCGCAAAGCCGCTCGTCGAAGATGACGACGCGGTGCCATTCGGTGCGCTCGCGGCGCTCTCCGCTCGCGCGGTCGGTCCAGGTCTCGTTGGTGGCGAGCCGGAGGTTGACCACGGGATCGCCGCTCGACAGCGAGCGCACCTCGGGATCGGCGCCCAGGTTGCCGATAAGGATCACCTTGTTGACGCTGCCCGCCATGGCGCTCTCCCCTCTTCTCTGCTCGCCCCTGCGTCCCCACCCGCGCGCATTCTAAGCACAATCGCCCAACCCCCGCCACAGCGTTGTGGCCGACGCGCGGCGACACCCTAATCTATTGCCGTCCATCCCGGAGTTTGGCCAGCAACGTTTCATAATACGCGACCTTGGGCGTGACTCCCACATCACGAAATAACTCAATGCTCTTTTTGTACATCTCCTCGGCGCGGTCGAGCTCGCCACGGGTTTTGTAGAGGTTGCCGAGGTTACCGTATTCGCTCGCCATCCCCTCCTTGCGACCAAGCGCCTCCTCGATCTCCAGGCTCTTCAGATGCATCTCCTCGGCGCGGTCGAGGTCGCCGCGGATTTGGTAGAGATTGCCGAGGTTGCCGTAAGTGCTCGCCATCCCCACCTTGCGCCCGAGCGCCTCGTCGATCGCGAGGCTCTTCTTGTACATTTCCTCTGCGCGGTCGAGGTCGCTGCGGGTTTGGTAGAGAACACCAAGGTTGCCGTAGTCGCTCGCCATCCCCTCCTTGCGCCCGAGCGCCTTCTCGATCTCCAGGCTCTTCCTGTACATCTCCTCGGCGCGGTCGAGCTCGCCGCGGGTTTGGTAGAGATTGCCGAGGTTGCCGTACTGGCTCGCCATCCCCTCCTTGCTCCCGAGCGCCTCCTCGATCTCCAGGCTCTTCCGGTACATCTCCTCGGCGCGGTCGAGATCGCCGCGGGTTTGGTAGACGATGCCGAGGTTGCCGTAGTCGCCCGCCATCCCCTCCTTGCGCTCGAGAGCCTCGTTGAGCGCCAGGCTCTTCCGGTACATCTCCTCGGCACGGTCGAGGTCGCCGCGGGTGGAGTAGAAGTTGCCGAGGTTGCCATACGCATTCGCCATGCTTTCCTTTCGTCCAAGCACCTCCTCGAATTTTAGGACCTTCCGGTACATCTCCTCGGCGCGGTCGAGATCGCCACTCGTTTGGAAGAGGTTGCCAAGGTTGCCCGTGGCGTCGGCGATTATGGCTCTATCGTCAGCCCAATTTCCCAGAGACAGAACGCGAGAGTAGGCATTTTCAGCGCCTTCGAGGTCGCCGGTTCGATGCAGAAGGTGTCCGAGTTGGTTCCAGCCGGCGGCGCTGTCGGCGTCAAGGTCAACGGCTTCGCGATATGCGGAAAGCGCCTTGGTGGTATCGTGCAGGAAGGCAAGCGCGCCAATGTGCCGGGCAGCCGCGGCGGCTTCTTTGAACGCCTCTGGACCCTCTTCCTTGCGACGCTCCTTGACTTCCTCAAACACGACCTCGGCCGCTTCGGTTTTGCCGCCAGCCAAAAACGAAAGTGCATCGTCGATTCCGGTCGGGGCGTCTGGCCTTTCACGCTGGTCACCCAGCGCTTGTACCGCTTCTTTCAGCTGCTCCCGAAGCTGATCTTCTCGTTGGGCAGCGCTATCCAGTTGCTGCTGGTAACCTTGCCGCAACTCACTTTCCCGGTGTCGGCCCTCCTCAAGCAGCTTCTCCACGATGACTGTAACGTCAGTGCCGGGGGGTACTACGACCTTGACTGTGGTGCCGCTCGGCGGCCCACCATCACTTGGGGGTCCACCGCCGGGGCCGCTGCTGATCGTCGCACCGCCTGGTCCTCTCGAAAAATGCGTGAAAATTTTCCAAAACCCAGCAAGGCACCCAAAAAGCACCATGACGATCACTGTCGCCGCTGCAGGGTGACCGACCAAAAATTCCCAAATTGGGGTGAGATCCATTACGGCGGTTAGAATTGCATCATTTGAATTTCGCGCATGAGCGTATGCCGACTTAGAGCAATTGCCAACAGGCCCTTGGTGTAAGCGGGCGGAATGGGACACCGAATCAGGCTCGATTTCCGCACCCCTCCGCGCCTATAGTGCGGGCGGCCGGCACACCAGAAATTTCCGGGTTTCATGCACAAGAATATCGTCGTCCGCGGCGCGCGCGAGCACAACCTCAAGGGCATCGACGTCGACATCCCGCGCGACTCGCTCACGGTGATCACCGGGCTCTCGGGCTCGGGCAAATCCTCGCTCGCGTTCGACACCATCTACGCCGAGGGCCAGCGGCGCTACGTCGAGAGCCTTTCGGCGTATGCGCGGCAGTTCCTGGAGTTGATGCAGAAGCCCGACGTCGATTCGATCGACGGGCTGTCGCCGGCGATCTCGATCGAGCAGAAGACGACCTCGAAGAACCCGCGCTCGACCGTCGGCACGGTGACCGAGATTTACGACTACATGCGGCTGCTGTTCGCCCGCGTCGGCGTCCCCTACTCGCCGGCCACCGGGTTGCCGATCGAGAGCCAGACCGTGAGCCAGATGGTCGACCGCATCATGGCGATGGACGCGGGCACGCGGCTCTACCTGCTCGCCCCGATCGTGCGCGGGCGCAAGGGCGAGTACCGCAAGGAGCTCGCCGAGCTGATGAAGCGCGGCTTTCAGCGGGTCAAGATCGACGGCGAGATCTACGCCATCGACGAATCGCCGAAGCTCGACAAGAAGCGCAAGCACGACATCGCCGTCGTCGTCGACCGCGTGGTCGTGCGCGAAGGGCTGGGGAACCGCCTCGCCGACAGCCTCGAGACCGCGCTGCCGCTGGCCGACGGCATCGCCCAGGCCGAGGACGCCGATAGCGGCGAGATCACCACGTTTTCGGCCAAGTTCGCGTGCCCGGTCTCGGGCTTCACCATCGAGGAGATCGAGCCCCGGCTGTTCTCGTTCAACAGCCCCCACGGCGCGTGCCCGGTGTGCGACGGCCTCGGCAGCCAGATGTACGTCGACCCCCAGCTCATCGTGCCCGACGAGACCCGGAGCCTGCGCGAGGGCGTGATCGCGCCGTGGCGCGGCTCGTCGTCGCCGTACTACGCGCAAACCCTCGACAGCCTGGCGCGCCACTACGACGTCAGCGTCGCCACCCCGTGGGCCGAGCTGCCCGAGCGCGTGCGCGACGCGGTGCTCCACGGCTCGGGCGACGACCCGGTGACCATGCGCTACGACGACGGGCTGCGCAAATACCGGACGACGCGGCCGTTCGAGGGCGTGATACCCAACATGGAGCGCCGCTACCGCGAGACCGAAAGCGCGTGGGTGCGCGAGGAGCTCGCCCGCTACCAGAACACCGCGCCGTGCGACGCGTGCGGCGGCTATCGCCTCAAGCCCGAAGCGCTGGCGGTCAAAATCGGCGGCCTGCACGCCGGCGAGGTCGCCGCGTTCTCGATCGTCCAGGCGGCCGAGTGGTTCGCCGCCGTCGTCGAGACCTTGTCGCCGCAGCAACGCGAGATCGCCGCCCGCATTCTCAAGGAGATCAACGCGCGCCTCGGCTTCCTCGTCAACGTCGGGCTCGAGTATCTGACGCTGTCGCGCAACTCGGCCACCCTGTCGGGCGGCGAGAGCCAGCGCATCCGCCTCGCCTCGCAGATCGGCTCGGGCCTCACCGGCGTCCTCTACGTGCTCGACGAGCCGTCGGTCGGGCTCCACCAGCGCGACAACGACCGCCTGCTCGAGACGCTCAAGAACCTGCGCGACCTCGGCAACACGGTGATCGTCGTCGAGCACGACGAAGGCGCGATCCTGAGCGCCGACCACGTCATCGACATGGGGCCGGGCGCCGGCGAGCACGGCGGGCGCGTCGTCGTCTGCGGCCGTGCCGCCGACATCATGGCGCATCCCGATAGCCTGACCGGCCAGTACCTCTCGGGCGCGCGCGAGATTCCGCTGCCCGAGAGCCGCAATCCGGGCCACAAGGGCCAGACGCTCACCATCGTCGGCGCGCGCACCCACAATCTCCGCGACGTCACCGCGCACATCCCGCTCGGCGCCTTCACCTGCATCACCGGGGTCTCGGGCGGCGGCAAGTCGAGCCTGATCGTCGAGACGCTGTACAAGGCGCTCGCCCGGCGGCTGATGAAGGCGCACCTGCACGCCGGGCCGCACGAGCGCATCGACGGGGTCGGGTTCCTCGACAAGGTGATCGACATCGACCAGTCGCCGATCGGCCGCACCCCGCGCTCGAACCCGGCGACGTACATCGGCGCGTTCACGCCGATCCGCGACTGGTTCGCCGGGCTGCCCGAATCGCGGGCGCGCGGCTACAAGCCGGGGCGGTTCTCGTTCAACGTCAAGGGCGGGCGCTGCGAGGCGTGCCAGGGCGGCGGCCTGATCAAGATCGAGATGCATTTCCTGCCCGACATCTACGTCCGGTGCGACGTGTGCAAGGGCAGCCGCTACAACCGCGAGACTCTGGAAATATCTTTCAAGAATAAAAGTATCGCAGACGTTTTGGATATGACGGTCGAGGAAGGCGTCGGGTTCTTCAAGGCGGTCCCGGCGATCCGCGACAAGCTCACCACGTTGCAGCGCGTCGGCCTCGGCTACATCAAGGTCGGCCAGCCGGCGACGACGTTATCGGGCGGCGAGGCGCAGCGGGTGAAGCTGTCGAAGGAGCTGTCGCGGCGGGCCACCGGGCGCACGCTCTACATCCTCGACGAACCGACGACGGGGCTGCATTTCGACGACGTGCGCAAGCTCCTTGAGGTGCTGCACGCGCTCGTCGCTTCGGGCAACACGGTGGTGGTGATCGAGCACAACCTCGAGGTCGTCAAGACCGCCGACTGGATCATCGACCTCGGCCCCGGCGGCGGCGAGAAAGGCGGGCGCATCGTCGCCGAAGGAACGCCCGAGCAGGTGGCGCGGGCGGTCGAAAGCTTCACCGGGCAATACCTCGCCGCGTACCTCGAGCGCCGCGAGAAGCGCAAGCGCGCGTGAGCGTCAATGCGGCCGGTTGTTTTCCGGTGTCTCTTGCAATGGCCGGAAAGGCCCCCCCGTGATAACGTGGCGCGCACGTATCGATTGAGCGGGTGGTCCCATGGTTGCCGCGCGTGACGCCTATCTCGGCCGGGTCAAAGACATGGTCCTCGATGCCGTCGGCGCCTATCCGGTGACGGTCTATCTTTTCGGGTCATTCGCGCGCGGCGATATCCGGCGCACCAGCGACGTCGATGTTGCCGTCGAACCGCACGGGCCGTTGCCCGTTTCAATACTCACCAACCTGCGAGACGCGCTCGAGGAAAGCACGATCCCTTACCGCGTAGACATCGTCGATTTGAGCGCGACCGATAGAGCATTCCGCGAAAGGGTACGCAAGGAGGGCATCGTTTGGAAAGACTGCGCGAACGAATCAACCTCGCCGCCAAAGCGCTAGAGACCCTCGAGGACGTCGAAACGATCGAGCTGCCGGCCGGTGCGCGGCGCGATGTCGCCATCATGCGCCTCGTCTACACCTTCGAAGCATTGTGGCGGGCCTTGCAGCGCTACCTCGCGGTGGTCGAGGGCGTCGAGGCGGGAACGCCCAAGTCGTGCCTCCGTGCCGCCCGCGACGCCGGACTGCTCTCCGACGAGCAGACGGAAGCCGCCTTGAAGTTGGTCGACGACCGCAACCTCACGGTCCATATCTACAACGACGCGCTCGCCGCAGAGATTTTCGGCCGCGTGCCAGGCCATATCGGCCTCATGCGGACCCTGCTCGACGACATGAGCAAAAAAATCGAGGCTGTTTAGGGCTGTTTTCTGTATCTCAGCGGACGGGTGCCTGGGCCTGTCGTCCCGCCAACGCGGTCGGTCTCACCCATCGCCAGTTTGTATTGCGACGACGAGCCTCGCTTCGGTTGCGTCCGCGTGCGAAGCCGTCAGGCGAGCTTGCGGTACATCTGTACGCTGCAGACGTACGAGTCCATCGAGACGCCGAACTCGTTGAAGCGCCCGCTGATCGGCTTGAAGCTGGGCTCGACCATCAGCCCGGCGAGGATCGCGGCGTCGATCGCGTCCTGAAGCTCACCGATCGCCCGGCTGACGCGCAATGCGATCTCGCGGTCGGTCGGCAGATCGTCGCGGCTCTCCTCGACATCGACGCTCGCGAGCTGCGTCTGCTTGGTGCGCTTGGAAAGCTTTGCGCGGTTCGCGGGCTCGGCCTCGCCGTCCCGGATTTGATCCGCACGGGTGCGCGCCTCGTTGAAGGTGATAAGTGTCGAACTCATTGCCGCCTCCATATCGTCACCAGCTTCGCCCTTGGCCAAATCGTATGCCGATCGGTTTACCGACTTTTCGTTGCCTACGACCTACATGTGCTAATCTGCAATTGCTCCTCAGCCTGACGTTTCGCTTGCGAGTTCGGCAAAATGAGAAGTGCAATTTCGGCAAGAACCGGTTCCCGACTCCGGGCCACGGTAGGCGTCACGCACGCCGGATTGCATATGAGATTCTGCGCTAGAAATGCCGTGGAATACCATGAAAAATAATAGAAACCTTGTTCACGTGATCGGCGGCGGTCTGGCGGGCAGCGAGACGGCTTGGCAGCTCGCGCGCGCCGGCGTCCCGGTCGCGCTGCACGAAATGCGTCCGGTGCGCGGTACCGAGGCGCACGTCACCGACCGCCTCTCCGAGCTCGTCTGCTCCAACTCGTTCCGCTCCGACGACGCCGAGCGCAACGCGGTCGGCCTGTTGCACGAGGAAATGCGGCGTTGCGGCTCGCTCATCATGGCGTCGGCGGATGCGCACAAGGTGCCGGCGGGCGGCGCGCTGGCGGTCGACCGCGAAGGCTTCGCGGCCGCGGTCGAAGCGGCGCTCGACGCCGAGCCGCTGGTCACGATCCGCCGCGAGGAGGTCGGCGAGCTACCGCCCGCCGGTTGGGGCCTCTCGATTATCGCCACCGGCCCCCTGACCTCGCCCGCGCTCGCCGAGGCGGTGCTCTCCGCGACCGGCGAGGAGAGCCTGGCCTTCTTCGACGCGATCGCGCCGATCGTCCACAAGGACTCGATCGACTTCTCGAAGGCGTGGTTCCAGTCGCGCTACGACCGCGAAGGCCCGGGAGGCGACGCCGCCGCGTACATCAACTGCCCGCTCGACCGCGCCGGGTACGAGGCGTTCATCGACGCCCTGCTCGCCGGCGAGGTGACCGAGTTCAAGGAGTGGGAGACCTCGACGCCCTACTTCGAGGGCTGCCTGCCGATCGAGGTGATGGCCGCGCGCGGGCGCGAGACGCCGCGGTTCGGGCCGATGAAGCCGGTCGGGCTGACGAATCCGCACGAGCCCGGCGAAAAGGCTTACGCCGTGGTCCAGCTTCGCCAGGACAACGCGCTCGGCACGCTCTACAACATCGTCGGGTTCCAGACCAAGCTGAAATACGGCGAGCAGACGCGCATCTTCCGCACCATTCCGGGGCTCGAACAGGCGCAATTCGCCCGGCTCGGCGGGCTCCACCGCAACACCTTCCTCAACGCGCCGAAGCTGCTCGACGCGTCGCTCAGGCTCAGGGCGCGCCCGCACCTGCGCTTCGCCGGTCAGATCACCGGCGTCGAGGGCTACGTCGAAAGCGCCGCGATCGGACTTCTCGCCGGGCGCTTCGCGGCGGCGGAGCGCGCCGGCCGCGACCCCGTTCCGCCGCCGCCGACGACCGCGCTCGGCGCGCTCCTGAACCACATCACCGGCGGCGCCGACGCCGCGACGTTCCAGCCGATGAACATCAACTTCGGACTGTTTCCGCCGCTCGCCGAAAACCTGCCCAAGAGCCAGCGCAGACCGGCGATCGGCCGCCGCGCGCTGGCCGACCTGGACGACTGGCCCGCCGGTTCATCGATGGCCGCGTGATCGAGGCGAATGAGAGTGCCCGAGATATCGACATGGGAGCGCGGTGCGCGCCCGGGTCGATATCAACGACAGTTGGGACTATTGGGCGGGACGTTCCCCCGCGGCGGGGGCCGCGGCATTTGGTGCGAATGCGTCGCTGGCGCTAGGCGCGGTGGCGCCGAACACATCGATCGGCGATAGCGCGCTGTCGGAGCCGCGGGCCGCGAACGCCCGCGCGAGCGAGGCCGTCTTGGCCGCGCCGACTCCGCCGGCACAACGCCAGTCAACGCCAAGGGGTTTCTCCACTGCTTGGGCGCCGCCGACGTTGAGCAGCAGGCCAGCAGCGAGAATCGCAAAGAAAAAACTAAGTTTGACCATACATCTCTCCAAATTTGTTAACCCTTCTCCCCGCATCCCTCGGGAAGTGCACATATCAAAAATAGAAGCAAAAATCAATATGCATTCGAATGTTTCTTTGGTTAATTTTC
>JACZUY010000104.1 GCA_022572945.1 Pseudomonadota bacterium | reverse complement strand
TGCGGCGATTGAGACCGGGTAGAGCCAGGAACAGACATTGGCGGTTCCTGATAAGCGACCGCAATTCGGCACATTGCGATGCCGGTGGTGGGAGCCGTCCACCGCATCAGAAGCGGACACGCGAGGACGGGTGCAATTGTCCTGCCAAACGTACAAAATCAATCCCGAGGGATTTACGGAATGGCGCAACGGCGACAAGAGATCGAGGCGTTCGTGCGGCACCTCGTCGCCGAAGTCGAGGCCGCCGAGGCGGCGGGGATGACCGCGCCCCAAGCCATCGCCGATCATTTCAACGCCACGGGCGTCACCACCCGCAAGGGCCGGCGCTGGACCGGCGCGACCGTGGCCAAATTCCTCAGCAGCCCGGGCGCCAAGCGCTACCGTTCGGGTGGGAAAGCGGTGCGCACGGTGAAGCCGAAGGGTAATCCGGACAAGCCGTCCAACGCGCTCGATAAAGCACAGTTGCGGCGCATTTCGGAAATAACCATCGGCCATTATGACCGGACGGCCGAAGATTACCGGGACGGCACTCGAAATCACGATGTCAGCCAGAACTATGAGGCGCTCTTGGAAGCGATTGAGGGCGAGCCCCCCTATGCCATCCTCGACTTGGGTTGTGGGCCGGGACGAGACTTGCGTTATTTCCGGTCGTTGGGCCATGATGCCACCGGCCTGGACGGATCGATGGAGCTCGTCAGCATGGCGCGCCGCTATTCCGGGTGCGACGTTCTGCACCAGGATTTTCTGGCGATGAAATTACCGGCGAGCCGCTTCGACGGCGTGTTCGCCAACGCCGCGCTCTTCCATGTGCCGAGCCAGGAACTCCCGCGCGTGCTCGGCGAACTCAGGGCGGCGCTCAAGCCCCGGGGCGTCCTGTTCTGCTCGAATCCCAGGGGCCGCAACGAGGAAGGGTGGAGCGGCGACCGCTACAGTTGCTTCTTCGATCTCAGGACCTGGCGAGCCCTGGCGCGAGACGTCGGTTTTCTTGAGGTGACCCACTACTACCGGCCGCCGGGGTTGCCGCGGGACGAGCAGATGTGGCTCGCGACCGTCTGGCGCAAAGGCTGAGTTGGCTCACTCTTCAAACACGCTGTCGGCAGGTCTGGCGCGCGAACCAAGATCGGCACTGTAGCGGAACCGCGTAGCGCAATACGGACAAATGATGGAATCGGTTCCGCCCATGTCCAGATATATATGAGGGTGGTCATGGGGCGGAGCGACACCCATGCAATTGAACTCCTTCACGCCGATTTGAATCTCAGGCAAGCCGCGGTCGTTCTTGAACTTTGGGTATTCGGTCATGCCCACACCTCCAGACTCTTCGTCCTGCCGCTGAGTTGTGACCTAGCGCGTACCTCCGTCAATGGGCGCGAGCCCGGGAGCCCGACGCGCTTGCGAAGTTCAGATTCGGCCTCTCGGCATCATGAGGCGCACGCGGCCGGCTTGTCCCCATAAAAAATTGATTTGCTTGACAAATTGGGCAAGGAGGCCCATCTGTCGGCTGTACGTTGTCTCGCGATTGCGCGTTGCGCCGCCGACCGGCGGCACCATTTCCCGGGAACAATCTTCAAAATCTCCCCGCTCCGGCCGCGCCCGGGGCAGGGCGAAACGCCGGAGTGCGGCCGCGTCGACGACGCCGTCCGCGCCTCCAGGCGCATAAGGATACTTACGTGAACATTAGTAATTTTTCGGAACTCGGCTTGGCCGAGCCGATACTGCGTGCGTTGAATACCAGAAACCACGTCATTCCGACGCCGATCCAGGCGCGGGCCATCCCCGAACTTCTCGCCGGCAGGGATATGCTGGGCATCGCCCAGACCGGTACCGGCAAGACGGCGGCCTTCGCGCTGCCCATTCTCCACCAACTTTCGCGAAAGCGCGGAAACAACCGACCGCGCGGCCCGCGCGCCCTGGTCCTTGCGCCGACCCGCGAACTCGCGATCCAGATCGGCGACGAGTTCCGCGCTTACGGCAAGCATCTGCATTTGCGCCACACCGTGATCTACGGCGGCGTCAGCCAGAAGCCACAGGTCAGCGCCCTGTCCCGCGGCGTCGATATCGTCATCGCCACGCCCGGCCGCCTGCTCGACCTCATGGGCCAGCGGCGGCTCGGGCTCGGGGCGGTCGAGTTCTTCGTCCTCGACGAGGCCGACCGGATGCTCGACATGGGCTTCGTGCGTGACGTCCGGAAGATCGTCGCGGCGTTACCCAAGAGACGCCAGACGCTGCTGTATTCCGCCACCATGCCGGACGCAATCGCGCGTCTCTCGGGCGAGATACTGGTTGATCCGGTCCGCGTCGAGGTGACGCCCCAGGCCACGCCGATCGAGCGCATCGAGCAGAGCATCTACCACGTCGACGCCGCCGGCAAGGCAGCCTTGCTGTCCAGCGTTCTCGACGATCCCGCGCTGTCGCGGGTGCTCGTGTTCGCGCGCACCAAGCACCGCGCCAACCGCGTCGCCGAGCAGCTCGGCAAACGCGGCCACGCCGCCGAGGCTATCCATGGCAACAAGTCCCAGGGCGCCCGCCAGCGCGCCCTCGAACGGTTCCGCGCCGGCGACGCGCGGATCCTGGTGGCGACCGATATCGCCGCCCGGGGCATCGACGTCGACGGCGTCACCCACGTCATCAACTACGAGCTTCCCAACGAGCCCGAAAGCTATGTCCATCGCATCGGGCGGACGGCGCGGGCAGGCGCCGGCGGGGCGGCGTTCTCGTTCTGCGATCCGAGCGAGCGCGGTTACCTGCGTGACATCGAGCGCCTGATCCAACGCCGGCTGACGGTGATCGGGGAAGCGCCCGCCGTGGCGGCGTCCGATGATCTGGGCAAGGCCAAGACGCCCCGTGGCGAGCCCCGGCACAAGCGCGGCCGTCGCCGCAACGGTCGCAATCGCAAGCAACCCTCCAACCGCGGCGCGGCGGCGCGAGCGGGCGGCTTGATCGAAGCCCTCTAGCATCACGGTTTCACAGTGAGACGGTGGTCCAATGGGCCACCGTTTCCGTATCCCGCTCGAATGTCCGGGTTGGGTCGGGGACAGAAGTACCGATGACGCCGCGCCGACGAGCCGCGAAAGTTCACCAGGCGATGCCCGAGCGTCGCATTCGGCTAGAGCGAATTCAGAACGAGTGGAATCGTTCGGAATTCGCCAGCCCGCGACCGCGGGCCGTCGCGTATGCGACGAGAGCCTGCGTGGCGAATGAACGCTGCTTACCTTTGACCTGGGTAAAGGTAAGCTGAAAATGCTCTAGGCTGCGCCGGACTCGTCGTCGAGCGCCCTCTGTGCTACCATCGTCGCCAACCGAGAGGTGCCGACAGGGAAATCGCGGCTATTGCTATCCTTCGGCGCGCTCGGATGGCTTTATCCGGGAAATGTCGGTTCATATTATCCACGGTTGGAAAATGACCGTCAGCAAGCCCGAACTCAATCTCTCGCAGCGCAAGTATCGCGCCTGCTTAGGCCCGCATTGCATGGGCAAGAAGAATTTTCTTAGCGATCATCCCGGGCACAGGCTTTGCAAGCGTTGCACGGCCGTGGTCGAGAGGATCTCACGGAGTTCGAGCGGCGCGCGCGGCAGCCCGCTACACCAGCGATAGGGCAGGCATCCGCCCAGGCCGAGACGCTACCCAGGCCGCCGCGTGGTTGCCTTGGTTTTAGCGGCGCTTTCCTGCAGCGCGGTGTCGAAGACCCGGTGGAAGACCTCGGGCGACTGCGCGCCGGAGATTGCGTAGCGGTGGTCGATGATGAAACAGGGCACGCCGTTGACGCCCAGGCGCCGGGCGTGGAGGTCTTCGAGCCGCACCGCGTCGACGTCCTGGTCCGAAGCGAGGTGCGCGCGCACCGCCGCGGCGTCGAGCCCGGCCTCGGCGCCGATCTCGGCCAGGCGTTCGCGGTCGCCCACGTCCGCGCCGTCGAGGAAATAGCGGCGGAAAAGCAGCTCGCACACCGCGTCCTGCGCGCCGTTCGCGCCGGCGAAGCGGATCAGCCGGTGCGCGTCGATGGTGTTGGGGGTCCGCGCGATGCGGTCGAAGGCGAAGTCGATGCCTTCGACCGCGCCGGCCTTGGAGATCTCGGCGTATAATTGCGCGGCGCGGTCGGCGGAGCCGAACTTGGCGGTCAGGTAGCTTTGTCGCTCCATGCCCTCCGGCGGCATATCGGGATTGAGTTGGAACGGCCGCCACGTCGTCTCGACATCGAGCCCGGGGCGCGCGGCCAACGCGCGTTCGAGCCGGCGCTTGCCGATGAAGCACCAGGGGCAGATGACGTCGGACACGATCTCGATTCGCACGCCGCTAGTGTAGCCCAACCCGCGCCGACGCCAAAGCCCGCCGGGACGCGCCACGCTTTGTCGCGCGCACCACCTGCGTTATCCTGTTGCGGGACTCAGGCCCAAAGAATCGCAATCGAGGGGGCGGACGTGCATGGCCTGATGATGGACACGCCGCTGCTGACGCCGTCGTTGATCGTATACGCAGCGGACTATCACGGCGACACCGAGGTCGTTTCGCGCTCGGTCGAGGGGCCGATTCACCGGTATAGCTACCGCGAGGCCTACGCCCGCATCCAGCGGCTCGCCAACGCGCTGACCCGGCTCGGCGTGCGCGAGGGCGACCGTGTCGCCACCATGGCCTGGAACGGCTACCGGCACTTCGAGCTCTATTTCGCGATCTCGGGAATCGGCGCGATCTGCCACACCATCAACCCGCGCCTGTTTCACGAGCAGATCACGTACATCGTCAATCACGCGGAAGACCGGTTCATCTTCGCCGACATCACTTTCGTCGAACTGCTCGAATCGTTGCAGGTGCGCCTCGGCGCGGTCGAGGGCTACGTGATCATGACCGACGCCGCCCACATGCCCGAGACGACGTTGCCCGACGCGATGTGCTACGAGACGCTGCTCGAACGCGAGGCGGAGGAATTCGCGTGGCCGGCGCTCGACGAAAACACGGCTTCGGCGTTGTGTTACACCTCGGGCACGACGGGGCGGCCGAAGGGCGCGCTTTACTCCCACCGCTCGACGGTGCTCCACAGCTTGTCGGTCTGCACGGTCGACAATGCGATCGCGCTTTCGAGCCGGGTGACGGTGCTGCCCGCGGTGCCGATGTTCCACGTCCACGCCTGGGGCATTCCTTACGCCGCGCCCGCGAGCGGCGCCAAGCTCGTGCTTCCCGGGGCCAGGCTCGACGGGGAGAGCCTGTACGAGCTGCTCGAGGACGAACGGGTCACGCACACCGCCGGCGTGCCGACGGTGTGGCTCGGACTGCTGGACTATCTCAGGGAGTCGGGCAACAAACTGAACCACCTCGAGGACCTGCTCGTCGGCGGCGCGGCGGCGCCGCTGTCGCTGATCCGCGAGTTCGAGGAGGACCACGGCGTCAACATCGTCCACGCCTGGGGCATGACCGAGATGAGCCCCGTCGGCACCACCGGCCGGCTAAAGAGGAAATTCGAGAGCCTGTCGCCCGAGGCGCGCCGTGAGATCAAGCGGAAGCAGGGCAGGGCGATCTACGGCGTCGAGCTGAAGATCGTCGACGACCGGGGGACGCGGCTGCCCCACGACGGCAAGAGCGTCGGACAACTGATGGTGCGCGGCCCGTGGATCGCCCGCGCGTACTACAAGGACCCGGACGCCACGGCGGCGGCGTTCGACGACGAGGGGTGGTTCGCCACCGGCGACGTGGTGAACATCGATCCCGAAGGTCACGTGCAGATCACCGACCGAGCCAAGGACCTGATCAAGTCGGGCGGCGAGTGGATCAGCTCGATCGACCTCGAAAACGCCGCCGCCGGCCATCCCGACCTGGCCGAGGCGGCGGTGATCGCGATCGCCCATCCGAAGTGGGGCGAGCGGCCGCTTCTCGTCGCCGTGCCGCGCAAAGGGGCGCAGCCGACCGGCGCGGCCGTCGTCGACTTTCTCAGGGACAAGGTCGCCAAGTGGTGGCTGCCCGACGACGTGGTGTTCGTCGATGAGCTGCCGCACACGGCGACCGGCAAGGTCAGCAAGCTGAAGCTGCGCGAACGGTTCGCCGGCTACAAGCTGCCGACCGAATGATATTGCGCTTCGGAGCAAAAGCCGGGCCTGCCCGATCAGTGCGGCGACGGGAAAGAGGCCGATGCCGGCTGTCGACGACCTGTGGCCGCGGCGACTCGAACCGGCGCTCGCGTAAGCGAACGTGGGGACGGACGCGGGGCCGATGAGCAAGACCAACTACGCCGCGTCTCACGCCACGCTCAGGATCACCGAAAACAGGTTCTCACGATCGCCGTATTTCGAATGCTTTGCGAACGATCGCGCGGTTTTCGGCGTCCATAGCGGGCGTTTCTATCCCTTGACCCTGGCCATGGTCGTGCGCCAAGGTCAGAGCAAAACACGCCGCTCAGCCTTATCCACATGAAAATAGGTGGGAGACCTGAACAATGGTCACTTACGTGTATAAGCAAGGATTCTGTAGGGACTGTAACAAAAATACAAATTTTAGAAGAAAAGGGACATCTCATCTGTTGCATCTTATCTTAACAATTTTTACACTTGGAATTTGGAGTGTTATTTGGCTCTTGAGCTATATTAAATTTGGTGGGTGGATGTGTGACGTTTGCGGTAGCAGCGAACGTCAATCTCCAAGAAAAGTGATTCAGGCGAATGCCGAAGGACGCGATATCCCGGGCGATGACCGGGAGCCAAGTACGAAGATGCGACGACCGCGCTCGATGCGCAGAATCGTTGTCGCGCTGCTGCTAGTGATCCTCGTCCCGATAGCACTCCTGTTCGTCGCCGCTCTGTTCGTGCCCGTGGAGAACGATCCGAAAAGAAGCGGCAACCGGTCGAACGTGGCCGAAGTGCAGCGTGTCCCTGTGGCGGAAGTGCAGCGTGCGTTGCAGAGCGCCGGCCTCGACCCCGGGCCTATCGACGGTGTGATGGGGGTAAAGACCCGCACCGCGATCCGACGATTTCAAGAGCAGAACGGTTTGACGCCTGACGGCGAGGTCACGCCCGGTCTATTGACCGCCATCAGAGAAACAACTAGCGAAGGGGACAGACCGACCTATTCCGTAATCGATAGCAATGAAATACCGAGGGTTAAGCTCAGCCTCGATGTGAGGCTCGACCGTAGGGCAAGTGAACAGGAAATTGCGTCGATCGCACGAGAGCTAAAGGATAACGCTGGGGGAACCTACGAGCGGACTTTCATCATGTTTTATCTGCCGGGCATGACGCCGGGTGCGGGTGCTTGGGCGACGGCAATTTTCGACCCCGGGCTCGAAGTATCGGTTCTCGGCATGACGACCGATCAGGAACGGTCCCTCACCAGCGCGCCGCCCACGACCGGCGGTGACATCATCGGTGTCTGGATCAAAGACCGCTTCCCTGCCAGCAGGATAACGATCTTCAAAAAGAATGGCGTTCCCCGCATACAGCAGAAATACAATGACGGAAGCGAGTCCACAACGAGGCTCTTAGAGCAAGAAACCTCGTCCGGCTGGCGCTATGACTATGCGGAAGGAAGCGCCACGGGAGACCACTTCGTGATCACCCGATCCGGCACGCTGGAAATCCGTGACAACGAAGGGACCATATCCGTAGCCCGCCGGGTGAAGTGACATCTACGCCTGCATTCTTTGAACCGAGGCTGAACGCGGCCTGCATTTATGCGACGACGTAAGGCGCTGGTCAATTCACAGTCATGCGTATTACAGCAAGAATGGGCTCCGAATTGAACCCGGGTTCACGCCTGCGGCAGAGGCGGCTGCTCGGTGGACAGCGCTGACGTCAGCTTTCAGGCTCAAAGCGGTACTAGGCCAGGTTGTCGCGCGCCCGCGCGATCAGCGATTCGGTGCTGTCGCCGGGCTCGAGCCCGGCGCATCCAAGCGAGACGCGGATGAAAACGGGCTCGGCGTCCATGACGACGCCGAACTCGGTCTGGCCGACCACGTCGGCGATCCGCCGCAACACCGCGGCGCCGACCTCGCAGGGGGTCCCGGGCATGACGACGCAAAACTCCTCGCCGCCGTAGCGCGCGGTCAGGTCTTCGCCGCGCACCAGATGGCCGACGAGTCCGCCCACCTGGCGCAGCAGCCGGTCGCCCGCGGCGTAGCCGTGTCGGCGGTTGAACTCGGCCATTCGATGGATGTCGAACAGGCCCAGCGAAAGCGGTTTTCCGGCGGCCTAGGCGTCGGCCACGAGGCTGGTAAGATAGTCGTGCAGGAAACCGAAGCTGAACAGCCCGGTCAGGCTGTCGCCGGTTACCATGTGCCGCGAGCGCGCGTACGCGTCGTGCACGCGGCGGCGATAGCGCTGCTCCTTGACCAGCATTCGCAGGCGCGCGCGGAGGCTGGCTTCATCGACGGGCCGCGCGAGCAGGTCGGTCGCGCCGGCCTCGACCGGCTCGGCCGGGTGGTCGAACGTGTCGGCGCCGGCGAGGACCAGGATCGGCAGGTTGAAGAGCCTGGGGTTGTCGCGGATGTCGCGGCACATGGTCAGCCATTCGCCGGGGTTGCCGTCGACGGCGACGACCATGGCCTCGATTTCGCCGGCGTCGAGCGCGGATAGCGCGGCGTGCGGGTCGGCGGCGAAGGAGAGATGGGAGTCGCCGTTGATCGCCGCGGCGACGGCGTCGGCGTCCTCGCCAGCATCGCCGGCGACGAGGACGCGCATGTCGTCGGCGATGCTGGCGAGGACGCCGAC
>JACZUY010000103.1 GCA_022572945.1 Pseudomonadota bacterium | reverse complement strand
GGGCGTTCGGCGGCGGGCCGGGGATGGTGATGCGGGCGGACGTGCTCGCCGCGGCGATCGATGCGGTGGCGGCCGACGACTCGCCGCGGATATTGTTCTCGCCGCGCGGCCGGCCGCTCGATCAGAAGCGCGTGCGCGCGCTGGCGGCGGCGCCCCGGGTGGTGCTGGTGTGCGGCCGCTACGAGGGCGTCGACGAGCGCGTCATCGAGGCGCGGGGTCTCGAGGAAGTGAGCCTCGGCGACTTCGTGCTGTCGGGCGGCGAGGTGGCGGCGCTGGCGCTGATCGACGCCTGCGTGCGGCTGTTGCCGGGCGTGGTCGGCGACCCGGCGGCGCTCGACGACGAGAGTTTCGAGCGGGGGCTCCTCGAGCACCCGCAGTACACGCGGCCCGCCGAGTGGGAGGGCCGCCCGGTGCCCGAGGTGGTGGTGTCGGGTCATCACGCGCGCATCCGCGCCTGGCGTCGCGCCGAGGCCGAACGGGTGACGCGGGAGCGCCGGCCCGATCTTTGGGCCCGTTACGAGGCGGGCCGCGAAGAGACGGATTAGGAAAGGGCGATAAGCGATGAATACGATCGAGGAGATCGAGCGCGAGCGCATCGCGGAGCGGACCAAGCAGCGTCCGATCCCGGAATTCGCGCCGGGCGACACGCTGCGGGTGAAGGTCAAGGTGGTCGAAGGCTCGCGCGAGCGCATCCAGGCGTTCGAGGGCGTCTGCATCGGGCGCCGCAACCGCGGCCTCAACTCGTCGTTCACGATGCGCAAGATCTCGTACGGCGAGGGCGTCGAGCGCGTGTTTCCGTTATACTCGCCGCGCATCGAGGCGATCGAGTTGGTGCGCCGCGGCGACGTGCGCCGGGCCAAGCTCTATTACCTTCGCGGCCTCGCCGGCAAACGGGCGCGCATCGCCGAGAAAACCACCGGCGCCAAGGGCAAGGCGGCGGCGCGCGATCGCGCGGCGGCGGCCAAGGCGTCCGGCGCCAAGGCCCGAACCGGCAAGAGGGCGTAGAATTCTGCGGCGGGGTTTTGACCGCCGCCGCGAGCGCGCTACAGCGTAATCCGAACGATTCCACTCGTTCGGATCGTAAAAGGGGTCTGACCCCTTTTAACCTTTTAACCAGCCCGCGCCCCGTTTGATCGCAATGACTGCGGGCCGCCGCCCCTGCGGCCACGTTTTGGTCGATATAAGATTTGGCCCGCGTGGCGATTGAACGCAGTTCACCTTTGACTTAAGTAAAGGTGGACCAATAATGCTCTATGTCGATGTCGTCGCCCGGTGCGGCGTGCGCACCCCAGGTCCACACGGAGTGACCGAGCCATGCCCGAGCCCCGTACCCTGTTCGATAAGATCTGGGAGAGCCACCTCGTCGACGAGCGGGACGACGGCGTCTGCCTGTTGTACATCGACCGCCACCTGGTGCACGAGGTCACCAGCCCGCAGGCGTTCGACGGCCTGCGCGCCGCCGGCCGCAAGGTGCGCAGGCCCGAGGCGGCGCTCGCGGTGGCCGACCACAACGTGCCCACCACCGACCGCGCGAAGGGCATCGAGGAGCCCGAATCGCGCCTCCAGGTCGAGACCCTCGAGAAGAACTGCGCCGAGTTCGGCATTCGCCTGTTCTCGATGAACGACGCGCGCCAGGGCATCGTCCACATCATCGGCCCCGAGCAGGGACTGACCCAGCCCGGCATGACGATCGTCTGCGGCGACAGCCACACCGCGACGCACGGGGCGTTCGGCGCGCTCGCCATCGGCATCGGCACCTCGGAAGTCGAGCACGTGCTCGCCACCCAGACGCTGATCCAGAAGCGCTCGAGGAACATGCGCATCAATGTCGTCGGCGCGCCCGCGTTCGGCGTCGCCGCCAAGGACCTGATCCTGGCGATCATCGGCAGGATCGGCGCCGCCGGGGGCGCCGGCTACGTCATCGAATACGCCGGGCCGGCGGTGCGCGCGCTGTCGATGGAAGGGCGCATGACGATGTGCAACATGTCGATCGAGGCGGGCGCGCGCGCCGGGCTGATCGCGCCCGACGAGACGACGTTCGAATACGTCAAGGGCCGGCCTCTCGCGCCCGAGGGCGAGGCGTGGGAGAAGGCCGTTGCCGACTGGCGCACACTGCCCGGCGACCCGGGCGCGCGCTACGACACCGAAGTCACGCTCGACGCCGCCGAAATCGCGCCGCAGGTGACGTGGGGCACCAGCCCCGAGGACGTGCTGCCGATCACGGGGCGCGTCCCCGACCCCGCCGACGAGGCCGACGAGGGCCGGCGGCGGGCGATGGAACGCTCGCTCGACTACATGGGCCTGGCGCCCGGCACGCCGCTCCGGGAGATCAAGATCGACCAAGTGTTCATCGGCTCGTGCACCAACGCCCGCATCGAAGACCTCCGCGAGGCGGCGCGGGTGGCCAAGGGGCGCGCGGTGGCGGCCCATGTCGGCGCCATGGTGGTGCCTGGCTCGGGCCTGGTCAAACGCCAGGCCGAGGACGAAGGGCTGGATGCGGTGTTCACCGACGCCGGCTTCGAATGGCGCGAGCCGGGCTGCTCGATGTGCCTGGCGATGAACCCCGACAAGCTGGCGCCGGGCGAGCGCTGCGCCTCGACCTCGAACCGCAACTTCGAGGGCCGCCAGGGGCCCGGCGGGCGGACCCACCTGATGAGCCCGGCGATGGCCGCGGCGGCGGCGATCGCCGGCCGCCTCGCCGACGTGCGCGAGCTGGTGTAGGCTTGCCCGTGGCCGGCCGCGCCGGCGGGCTCGGACGACCGAAACAGCGGGAGCGGGAGTCATGGAGTACGCAGGCTTCTGGCGCCGCGCCGTGGCGGCTATCATCGACGGCTTTCTGTTGGGCTTTCTCCAGGCGATCATCATGGTGGCTGTTATCGCCGCCATGACCTTTGGCGAGAGCAGCGAGCAGACCGCGGTGATTTTGACCGTCGCGCTCAACCTGGCCATGTTCGTGGCGATGTGGCTCTACTTCGCGCTGATGGAGAGCTCGAAGCTGCAGGCGACGATCGGCAAGATGATTATCGGCGTCGTGGTGAGCGATCTCGACGGCAACCGGATCTCGTTCGGCCGCGCCACCGGGCGCTACTTCGGCAAGGCCGTCTCGACCGTGATTCTGATGATCGGCTACATGATGGCCGGGTGGACCGGGCGCAAGCAGGCGCTGCACGACATCATGGCCAAGTGTCTCGTCATCCGAAAGCCGCGGGCGGCGTAGCGACGGCGGTTGACAGCGACGGAGTGGGGCGAAAGCGATATGAAAAAGTTCACGACGTTCACCGGCATCGCCGCGCCGGTGCCGGCGATCAACATGAACACCGACAAGATCATCCCGGCGCGGTTCCTCAAGACGATCAAGCGCTCGGGGCTCGGCGTGTCGCTGTTCAAGGACCTCAGGTTCGACCCGGACGGCTCCGAGAAGCCCGATTTCGTGCTCAACCAGGCGCCGTTCCGCGACGCCGCGATTCTGCTGGTCGGCGAGAACTTCGGCTGCGGGTCGAGCCGCGAGCACGCGCCGTGGGCGCTTCTCGACTTCGGCATCCGCTGCGTCATCGGCCCCTCGTTCGCCGACATCTTCTACAACAACGCGTTCAAGAACGGCCTGTTGCTGATCACCTTGCCGCAGGCGGAGGTCGATGCGCTGATGGAAGACGCGGGGCGCGGCGCCAACGCGCGGCTGACGGTCGATCTGGAGAATCAGCGCATCACGCGCGCGGGCGGCGCCGCAATCGCCTTCGAGATCGACCCGTTCCGCAGGCACTGCCTGTTGAACGGCCTCGACGACATCGGGCTTACGCTCGCGAAGGCCGACAAGATCGACGCCTACGAGGCGCGCCAGCGCGTGGCGCGGCCCTGGCTGTACGGCTGACGGGAGGACCGGCGAATGGCGGCGAACCGCAAGCTCCTGATCCTGCCCGGCGACGGCATCGGGCCCGAGGTGATGCGCCAGGCGCGGCGCGTCATCGAGTGGCTCGACGAGCACCGCGGCCTCTCGTTCGATGTCGACGAAGGACTGGTCGGCGGCGCCGCGTACGACGCCACCGGCACGCCGTTGCCCGACGAAACGCTCGAAGCGGCGCTGGCCTCGGACGCGGTGCTGTTCGGCGCCGTCGGCGGGCCCAAGTGGGAGGGTCTCGACTTCGGCTTGAGGCCCGAGCGCGCGCTCCTGGGCTTGCGCAAGGAGCTCGAGCTGTTCGCGAACCTGCGCCCGGCGGTGGTGTTCGACGCGCTCGCGGACGCCTCGACGCTGAAGCGCGAGCTGGTCGCCGGCCTCGACATCGTGATCGTGCGCGAGCTCACCGGCGGCATCTACTTCGGCGAGCCGCGCGGGATCGAGCGGCTCGCCGACGGTTCGCGCCGCGGCGTCAACACCGAGGTCTACACGACGCACGAGATCCAGCGCGTCGCCCGCGTCGCCTTCGAGCTGGCGCGCAAGCGGAGCGGCCTCGTGCACTCGCTCGACAAGGCCAACGTGCTCGAGAGCAGCGAGCTCTGGCGCCAGGAGGTGCAGGCGCTGCGCGACGCCGAGTATGCCGACGTCGAGCTCCGCCACATGTACGCCGACAACGCGGCGATGCAGCTCGTGCGCGAGCCCAAGCAGTTCGACGTGATCGTCACCACCAACCTGTTCGGCGACATCCTTTCCGACTGCGCCGCGATGCTCACCGGCTCGCTCGGCATGCTGCCGTCGGCCTCGCTCGGCGCGCCCGACGGCGGCGGCTTCAGCCGCGGGCTCTATGAGCCGGTGCACGGCACGGCCCCCGACATCGCCGGCCAGGACGCCGCCAACCCGCTCGCCGAGATCCTGAGCTTCGCCATGCTGTTGCGCTACTCGTTCGGCATGGCCGACGAGGCCGACCTCGTCGAGCGCGCGGTCGAGGCCGTGCTGGAGGCTGGCTTGCGCACCGCCGACATCATGCAGCCCGAGATGACCAGGGTGTCGACGAGCGCCATGGGCGACGCGGTCCTGCGCGAACTCGACAAGCTCGCCGCGTAATACCGGCGAGCCCAAGGATGGGCTCGCCTCTGTTCCCTCAGGCGCCGGGCGGGGCCATCCGGCCCCTTGGCTTTCGCGCCAGGGGGCGCGGCGCCCAATTATTGCGACCAAAGCTGGCGCGCTCGCCACCGAGCCGATGAAGATTTCTTCATAGGCTCGGTGGTATAAGAGGGACGGGCAAGGAGCGAAACCATGGGCTATCGGGTTGCCGTCGTCGGCGCCACGGGCGCGGTCGGGAGCGAGCTTCTGAACACGCTCGCCGGGCGCGACTTCCCCGCCGACGAGGTCGTCGCGCTCGCCTCGGCGAAGTCGGTCGGCAGGGAGGTGTCGTTCGGCGACGACGCGGTGCTCACGGTCGGGGACCTGGAATTCGACTTCGCCGGCGCCGACATCGCGCTGTTCTCGCCCGGCGCCAAGGTCTCGGCGGTGCACGCGCCGCGCGCGGCCAAGGCCGGTTGCATCGTCATCGACAACACCTCGCGCTTCCGCATGGACGACGACGTGCCGCTGGTGGTGCCCGAGGTCAACCCGGAGGCGATCGCCGGCTACGCCGCGCGCAACATCATCGCCAACCCCAACTGCTCGACGATCCAGATGGTCGTCGCGCTCAAGCCGCTGCACGATCTCGCCACCATCGAGCGCGTCGTCGTCGCCACCTACCAGTCGGTCTCGGGCGCCGGGCGCGCGGCGATGGACGAGCTGTTCGACCAGACCAAGGGGGTCTACGTCCACAAGGAAAAGACCCCCGAGCGGCTTCCCAGGCGCATCGCCTTCAACGTCATCCCGCACATCGACGTCTTCATGCCCAGCGGCGAGACCAGGGAAGAGTGGAAGATGGCGCAGGAGACCAAGAAGATCCTGGATGCGCACATCGAGGTCATCGCGACGTGCGTGCGGGTGCCGGTGTTCATCGGCCACGCCGAGGCGGTGCACCTCGAGTTCGAACGCCCGATCCGCGAGGACGAGGCGCGCGAGGCGCTGCGCCGCGCCCCCGGCGTGGTGGTCGTCGACGATCCCGGGGAGGACGGCTACGTCACCCCCGCCGAATGCGTCGGCGAGGACGCGGTCTTCGTCTCGCGCATCCGCAAGGACCCGACCGTGCTCAACGGCCTCGCCCTGTGGGTGGTGTCCGACAACCTGCTCAAGGGCGCGGCGCTCAACGCGGTGCAGATCGCCGAGTGCCTCGTCGCCGACTATCTCGAGCCGGCCCAGCGCGCCGCCGGCTGACGGGGGGCGCGACTTATACCGGCGAGCCGATGAATCGACTCGCCTAATGTCCCTCAGTCGCCGGGCGGGCGCATCCGCGCCCTTGGCTTTCGCGCCATAAGGCGCGGCGCGCGGTCGCGCTTGCCAGCGGTCACTATGAGTCAATCGGTAATAAGGGGACACAATACTTAATTCGCCGAAATTAAGTATTGTGTCCCCTTTATAGACTTTATAGAACGGCTCCCCGCGCCCGCCTCCCGCCGCTTATGCGGCGAAGCCCGCGTGGCGAATGAACGCAGTTCACCTTTGACTTTCGTAAAGGTGAACGAATAATGCTCTATCGCAGCCGCTCGGCCGGGAACGTCTCGGGCGGGGCGGCGAGCTTGTCCAGCGACTCGACCAGCGCCAGGTCGCGGCCGCCGATGCGCGCGGTTTCGATGAGCACCGCGTAGACCGCTGATACCGCGCGCGCGAGCGCCTCGTCCGGGCCCGCGCCTCGCAGCGTGTGGCCGAGGAACAGGGCGGCGAACAGGTCGCCGGCGCCGTTGGCCGCGGCGTCGACGCGCGGCGTCGTCACCGTCCACGCGCCGCCGTCGGCGACGACGAGGCTGGAGATCGCGCCGTCCCCCGCCGCGAGCGATGTGCAGACGACGGTCCCAGGCCCCGCCGCCCGCAGCGCGTCGGCCGCGGCGAGCGCGCGCTCGGGCGCGTCGATCGAGCGGCCCGTCAACACCCCCAGCTCGAAGGCGTTGGGGGTGACGATGTCGGCGGCGGGCGCGAGCCGCGCGCGGACGAATTCGGCCACGTCGTCGCGCACGTAGAGGCCCTTGGCCGGGTTTCCCATCACCGGGTCGCAGGCATAGAGCGCGTTCGGGTTCGCCGCGCGCACGCGGCCGAGCGCGTCGAGCACGACCGCGCCCATGGCGGCGGCGCCGAGATAGCCCGAAAGCAGCGCGTCGCACGTCGCCAGCACGCCGAGCGCGGCGATGCCGGCGACGAGCTCGCCGGCGCGCGCGGGATCCGCCGGGGCGCCCCGCCAGGTCGCGTGATCGGTGTGGTTCGAAAGCGTCACCGTGTCGACCGGCCAGACGCCGACGCCGAGGCGTTGCAGCGCCGGGACCGCGGCGGCGTTGCCGACGTGGCCGACCGCCACCGAGGACTGGATCGAGAGGACGTTCATGGCGCTACGGATTATTCCTCTCGAAAAACGATGACAGCAACCGGTTTTCGGCTGCGGGCCATGGAAACAACGGTGGCTGGCTGCGTTCGCGCCGATTCACTGAAAACCGGTTGCTGTCACAAATTTTGACCGGCATCCGGGTCGAGGTCCGGGGGTAGGGGCGGCGCCTATCGACCCCCACCCTGCTTCCGCTCGACCTCGCGCTGCCTGAGCACGCGGCGCATGATCTTGCCGGTCGAGGTGAGCGGCATCTCGGCGACGAATTCGACCTCGCGCGGGTACTCGTGGGCGGCGAGTTGCGATTTGACGTGGCTCTGGATGTCGCGCGCGAGGTCGTCGCCGGTCTCGACGCCGGGCTTGGCGACGATGAACGCCTTGACGATCTCGGTGCGCAAGCTGTCGGGCACGCCGACCGCGGCGGCCATCGCCACCGCCGGGTGCTTCATCAGGCAGTCCTCGATCTCGGCCGGGCCGATGCGGTAGCCGGCGCTGGTGATGATGTCGTCGTCGCGGCCGACGAACCAGAAGTAGCCGTCGGCGTCCTTGCGCGCGCGGTCGCCGGTGAGGCCCCAGTCATGCAGGAACTTCTTCTCGGTCGCCTCCGGGTTGCGCCAATATTCGAGGAACATCACCGGGTCGGGACGCTTGATCGCCACCTGCCCGGCCTCGCCGGTCGCGACCGGCTCGCCCGCCTCGTCGATCACCTCGACGACGTGGCCGGGGATCGGGCGGCCCATCGAGCCCGGGCGCACCGCCATGATCTCGGCGCAGTTGCCGAGCACCAGGTTGATCTCGGTCTGGCCGTAGAACTCGTTGATGGTGAGGCCGAGCGTCTCCTCTCCCCACGCCAGCAGCTCCTCGCCCAGGCTCTCGCCGCCCGAGGCGATGGTGCGGATGGCGTAGTCGTGGCGCGCGCGCGGGTGGTTCACCTGGCGCATCAGCTTGAGCGCGGTGGGCGGCAGGAACATGTTGCGCACCCCATGCTTGGCGATCAGGTGGAACGCGTGCTCGGGGTCGAACTTGGCCATGCGGTGGGCGAGCACCGGGACGCCGAAGTGCCAGGCGGGCAGCAGCGCGTCCATCAGCCCGCCGATCCACGCCCAGTCGGCGGGCGTCCACATCAGGTCGCCCGGCTGGGGGAGGAAGTTGTGCGGGAACTGCACCCCCGGCAGGTGCCCGAGGATCGAGCGGTGGGCGTGGAGCGCGCCCTTGGGCGGGCCGGTGGTGCCCGAGGTGTAGCTGATGAGCGCCGGGTCGTCGGCCGCGGTGTCGACCGGCTCGAAGGCGTCCGAGGCCTTGCCGATCAGCGTCCGGTAGTCGAACGTCCCGCCCGGGCCGGCGCCGTCGATGACGATCAGCGTGTCG
>JACZUY010000102.1 GCA_022572945.1 Pseudomonadota bacterium | reverse complement strand
GCGGGGGAGGCCGCGGAAGCATCGGTCGCCGAGGCGGCGGCGCCCGCCGACGAGGTCGCCGAGCTCAAGGACCGGCTGTTGCGCGCCATGGCCGAGACCGAGAACGTCCGCCGGCGCGCGGCGCGCGACCGCGAGGACGCCAGCAAATACGCCGTCACCGGCTTTGCCCGCGACATTCTGCCGGTGATCGACAACCTGCGTCGCGCGCTCGACAGCGTGCCCGAGGAGGCGCGCAACGAGGCCCCCATCGCCAGCCTCGTCGCCGGCGTCGAGATGACCGAGCGCGAGCTTCTCGGGGCGTTCGAGCGCCACGGCATCCGCCGCATCGACCCCATGGGCGAGAGGTTCGACCACAATCTTCACCAGGCGGTGTTCGAGGTCGACGATCCGCAAACGCCCCCCGGCACCATCGTCGAGGTCGTGCAGCCGGGATACGTTATCGCCGACCGCCTGCTCAGGCCGGCCATGGTCGGGGTCGCCAAGGGGGCCGATGCGCCGCCCGCGGTCGATACCGAGGCGTGAGCCTCCCGCCGCCGGCGCGGTGTTGGGCAATTTCCTTGGCCCGGCGGCCTTGCGGCGGGCGGCGCGGCTTCCTATATAACCCGCGTCCACCCGCCGTCCGTGAGGACCTCGCGCAGGCGGGCTGAACCATAAGGGGACAACGGCGGCGCCGGACGTGGCCGTCCAAGTCCGCCGCAACGCGAGGGAATGGGATGAGCAAGGTTATCGGCATCGATCTCGGCACCACGAACAGCTGTGTCGCGATCATGGAGGGCGGCAACGCCCGGGTGATCGAGAACGCCGAGGGCGCGCGCACCACGCCGTCGATGGTGGCGTTCACCGAAGATAAGGAGCGGCTCGTTGGCCAGTCCGCCAAGCGCCAGGCGGTGACCAACCCCGAGAACACGCTGTCCGCGATCAAGCGCCTCATCGGCCGCAACCACGGCGACCCGATGGTGGAAAAGGACAAGGGTCTGGTCCCCTACAAGATCGTCAAGGCCGACAACGGCGACGCCTGGGTCGAGGCGCGGGGCAAGAGCTACAGCCCCAGCCAGGTCAGCGCCTTCATCCTGCAGAAGATGAAGGAAACCGCCGAAAGCTATCTCGGCGAGACCGTCACCCAGGCGGTGATCACGGTTCCCGCCTACTTCAACGACGCCCAGCGCCAAGCGACCAAGGACGCCGGCAAGATCGCCGGGCTCGAGGTGATGCGCATCATCAACGAGCCGACCGCCGCCGCGCTCGCCTACGGGCTCGAGAAGAAGGGCAGCGGCACGATCGCGATCTACGACCTCGGCGGCGGCACCTTCGACGTCTCGATCCTCGAGATCGGCGACGGCGTGTTCGAGGTGCGCTCGACCAATGGCGATACCTTCCTCGGCGGCGAGGACTTCGACAAGCGCGTCATCGACTACCTCGCCGACGAGTTCAAGAAGGAGCAGGGCATCGACCTGCGCGAGGACCCGCTCGCGCTGCAGCGCCTCAAGGAAGGCGCGGAAAAGGCCAAGATCGAGCTCTCGAGCGCGATGCAGACCGAGATCAACCTGCCGTTCATCACCGCCGACGCCGCGGGCCCCAAGCACCTCGCCATCAAGCTCACCCGCGCCAAGCTCGAGGCGCTGGTCGAGGAGCTCATCGAGCGCACCGTCGAGCCGTGCAAGCTGGCGCTCAAGGACGCGGGCCTTTCGGCCGGCGAGATCGACGAGGTCATCCTCGTCGGCGGCGTGACCCGCATGCCGAAGGTGATCGAGACGGTGAAGAACTTCTTCGGGCGCGAGCCGCACAAGGGCGTCAACCCCGACGAGGTCGTCGCCATCGGCGCCGCGATCCAGGGCGCCGTGCTCACCGGCGAAGTCAAGGACGTGCTGCTCCTCGACGTGACCCCGCTGTCGCTCGGCATCGAGACGCTGGGCGGCGTGTTCACCCGCCTCATCGAGCGCAACACGACGATCCCGACGCGCAAGAGCCAGGTGTTCTCGACCGCCGAGGACAACCAGACCGCGGTGACCATCCGCGTCTTCCAGGGCGAGCGCGAGATGGCGGCCGACAACAAGCTCCTGGGCCAGTTCGACCTCGTCGGGGTTCCGCCGTCGCCGCGCGGCGTGCCGCAGATCGAGGTCTCGTTCGACATCGACGCCAACGGCATCGTCAACGTCTCGGCCAAGGACAAGGCGACCGGCAAGGAGCAGCAGGTCCGCATCCAGGCCTCGGGCGGGCTCTCCGACGCCGACGTCGAGAACATGGTCAAGGAGGCCGAGGAGCACGCCGACGAGGACAAGAAGCGCCGCGAGCTGGTCGAGGCCCGCAACCAAGCCGAGAGCCTGATCCATACCGGCGAGAAGAACCTCAAGGAGTTCGGCGACAAGGTCGGCGAAGACGTGCGCAAGGCGATCGAGGACGACATCGCGGCGCTCAGGCAAATGCTCGAGGCCGAAGACGCCGACGACGCCGAGGCGCTCCGGGAGAAGACCAACGCGCTCGCGCAGTCGTCGATGAAGCTCGGCGAGGCGATGTACAAGGCCGAGGCCGAGGCGTCGCCCGAAGGCGCGGCCGACGCCGGGGCGGGCGGCGACGCGGCGGGCGGCGAAGCCGCGGACGACACCGTTGTCGACGCCGACTTCGAAGAGGTCGACGACGACGACAAAAAGAGCAAGTCCGCCTGATCGCGGCGGGCCGATGGGGTGCGAAACCGTGCCGTCCCGCGCAGGCGGGGCGGCTCTTTTGTGAATGAAGCATGGCCAAGCGCGACTATTACGAGATCCTTGGGCTCGACCGCGGCGCCGGCGCCGACGAGATCAAGAAGGCGTACCGCAAGCTGGCGATGAAGCACCACCCGGACCGCAACCCGGGTGACGCGACGTCGGAGCAGAGCTTCAAGGAGGCGTCCGAGGCGTACGAGATCCTCAAGGACGGCGAAAAGCGCGCGGCCTACGACCGGCTCGGCCACGCCGCGTTCCAGCAGGGCGCCGGCGGCGGCTTCGACTTCAACTTCACCTCGAGCTTCGCCGACGTGTTCGACGACCTGTTCGGCGACTTCATGGGCCGCCGCGGGGGCGCGCAGGCCGGGCAGCGCGGCGGTGACCTGCGCTACAACCTGGAGATCACGCTCGGGGAAGCGTTCCACGGCAAGCAGGCGACGGTGCGCGTTCCCACCTCGGTGGTGTGCGGCGACTGCGGCGGCTCGGGCGCGGCCGGCGGCGCGCAGCCCAGCGCCTGCTCGACCTGCGGCGGCGCCGGCAAGGTTCGCACCCAGCAGGGCTTCTTCACCATCGAGCGCACCTGTCCGGCGTGCCGGGGCGCCGGCCGGGTGATCACCGATCCGTGCGGCGGCTGCCGCGGCAGCGGCCGCGTGCATCGCGAAAAGACGCTTTCGGTCAACATCCCGAAGGGGGTCGAGGAAGGCACCCGCATCCGCCTCGCCGGCGAGGGCGAGGCCGGCCTTCGCGGCGCGCCGCCGGGCGATCTCTATATTTTTCTGTCGATCGCGCCGCACCGCCTGTTCAGGCGCGACGGCGCCAACATCCACTGCCGGGTGCCGATCCGCATGACCACCGCCACGCTCGGCGGCGCCATCGAGGTGCCGACCATCGACGGCGGCCGCGCGCGGGTGACCATTCCCGCCGGCACCCAGTCGGGCCACCAGTTCCGCTTGCGCGGCAAGGGCATGGCGCCGATGCGCGGCTCGGGGCGCGGCGACATGTACATCCAGGCGGTGGTCGAGACGCCGGTTAGCCTGAGCCGCAAGCAGCAGGAGATGCTGCGCGAGTTCGAGCGCTCGGCGGGCGCGAAGACGAGCCCCGAGTCGGCGGGCTTCTTCGCCCGCGTCAAGGAGCTGTGGGATGACCTGCGCGAGTAGGCCGCGACCCCACTGACGACGGTCGGGATCGCGGGGGTGCTCATGCCGGGCGGGATCGAGGACTTCTTCGAAGCCATCGGCCGGAGGCGCATCCCCGGCGAGCCCACGCCCGATCCCTTCCCGCGGCCGGAGAACGCCGGGGAGATCGAGGCCAACACGGTCTTCGCGCGGCTCGACGCCGAGCCGGCGGCGGGCGCCGATTGAGACCATCGGTCATTAAGAATGACCGATCGGCGTTCAATCGGCACCCAGCCCAAATCTTCGATCGACCAAAACCTGGCCGCATTGCCGGCGCGTCGCTGACGCCGCGCGCGATGACGCCAAGCCAGGGCGCCTTCGTTCCTATGCCCTGCTTTCCCGGCCGCGCTCGCGCTCGACAGAGTTGATTTCGTCGGAAACGGTGGTGCGACGCATGTCGCGCCGACACTTGGTGTCATCGTATTCACGGCCGCGATGCATGGTGCAGCGATCATCCCAGATCACCAGGTCGCCCACCCGCCAGCGATGCTGATAGACGAATTGCGGCTGGGTGGCGAAAGCGATCAGCTCGTCGATGAGCCTGCGGCCCTCCTCCACCGGCCAGCCGATGATGTGCGAGGCATGCGAGGCGAGATAGAGGCTCTTCCGCCCAGAGCCGGGATGGGTCCGCACGACAATTTGCGGCACCGGCGGAAGCTGGCGTCGAATATCCGGGTTGAACTCGGTGAAGCCGGTCTTCGCACGCGAGTGCATGATGCTGTGTTCGGCGACGAGCCCATCGAGCTCGCGTTTCTTCGCCTCGGAAAGCGCGTCGTACGCGGCGCGCAGGTCGGCGAATTCGGTCTCGCCGCCGGTCGGCGGGACCTCGTGCGCCGACAGCAGCGAACAGCGCGCCGGCACGTATCTGAACGAGCTGTCGGTATGCCACAGTTGATTGCCGCGATTGAACAGCAGACGCTTGTCATCGCCTGACATGACGCGGCCTTCGGAATCGAGATTCGATATGTCTGCGATCTCGCGACGGCGAAGGCGCGTTTTCTGGCTGCCGGCATAATCCGGGCTGGTTTCGAGCGGGCCGAAGAGCCGGCTGAACACGATCTGCTGCTGGTTGGTGATCGGCTGGGCCGGGAAAATCAGCACGGCATGCTTGTTGAGCGCCGCTTCGACCTCGGCGAAGGTTTCGGGCGGCACCGGGCGGCGCAGGTCGATGCCGGTGATCTCGGCGCCGACATGCGGATGAAGTGGCTCGACCCTGATGCCCATGGAGATTTCCCGCACCTTCCTGGCAAGATTGCCCGCGTGCGCCGCGAAACCATCCGCCCGCATTCATGCTGTTATACCGCCGCGCCGCCTGGCGCGAAAGCCAAGGGGCCGGATGGCCCCGCCCGGCGCCTGGGGGAACAGAGGCGAGCCCATTCATGGGCGCGCCGGTGATCCGCCCCCCTCGCGGACTTCTTTCCAGCGCCCCGCGCCGGTGGGGACCGGCGGTTGGGAGACGACCGGCTGGCGGTGGAGCCAGTCTGGAGCGAACCCGTCTCCACCGAAATTCCCTGATAACCCTCGATTTACAGGGAAATTTCGCGTATTAACAGGGAATGCGCGTCAGCACGCTTCGATTTACCGCATGGTGTCAGCCAGTTACGGGCAAATTCCCTAAACCTCGGAACAGGGAATTTATTCGACGTATCAGGGAATTAGCGCAGGTTCAAATCGGGGGCAGGATTTGCTCAAGATCCTACCGTGCTCGAGTTGAGGAAAGCCGTTCGAAGCTGGTTGCGGGGGCCGGATACCGGACCTACTTCAAAACGGATCCTTTGCGCATAGCGCTGCGGCGCGACGCCTAGGCGTGGTCTCATCAAGGTCGGCGTGGTCAAGCGAAGCGACCGTGGGCCGCTGAACCGGCGCCGGGTTGCAGTCTGGCCATCGTCGAGTAAGGGCTCTCGCCATTCGTCGTCCGCGGCGGAGACGGTGCGTGGTCACGTGTCGAAGTGATTGCCGGCAGCGGCATCGGTCGGGGAAAAAACGCCGCGCGGCGACCGGTGATTCGAGCCTCTGGATTTTTTGCCCCAGCCGTCGCGCGGGGCCGGTGGGTTCACGCGTTTGTTTTTCGAGCCCTGTTGACATCCCGTTGCGCTAGTGGTGACATCCCATGGCGCAAAAATTTATCCTGACTTCGGATACGTCCGGGCCGGGATACAAGGAACAAGAAGAGCTTTTCGCGCCCGGACAAGCCAAGGGAGGTGTCATGAGACATTCGGCAACACGCAATCCACACCCGCTGCTCGCTTCGCTTTGCGGGGTGGCGTTGATGGCTCTCGCCGGCGGGACCGTTTCTTCCGGCGAGGCGCAGGGCCAGACGCTTTACGGCGATATGAACATCGTGACGCAGGACATGCTGAACCGCGCTGGAGGGGACGCGAATAACTTCCTGCACACCAATGGCAATTACGCACAAACGCGGTTTTACCCCGCGAGCCAGATCAACGCCGACAACGTGAAATCGCTGCGGCCGGCGTGGATATTCCAGACCGAGGTCGTCGAGTCGATGGAGACGTCGCCGCTGGTGGTCAACGGAATCATGTATGCGACCACCTCGTTCAGCCACGTCTACGCCCTCAACGCGGCGACGGGCGAGGAGATCTGGCATTACAAGCACAACATGGGGCCGATCACGACCTATTGCTGCGGCCCCAACAACCGCGGCGTCGCCGCCTACGGCGACAAGGTCTACTTGGGCACGCTCGACGCCAAGCTGGTGGCGCTGGATGCCAAGACCGGCAAGCTCATCTGGGAACAGCAGATTGCGGATCCCGCACTGGGCTACAGCGAAACCATGGCGCCGACCGCCGTCAACGGCAAGATCCTGATCGGCACCAACGGCGGCGAATACGGTGTCCGCGGCTTCGTCAAGGCCTATGACTCGGAAACCGGGGAGCTGCTCTGGACGTTCCACACGACCCGCGAAAACTCCGTCGGCGTGTGGGCGACCCACGACGCCACCGGCCGCGACATGCTTCGCGATATCGCGGCGGAAAAGGCGGCGCTCGCGAAGTTGGGCGATCCCTATAAGACCCTCGGCGGCGGCGTCTGGCAGAACCCGGCCGTCGACCTGGAGACGAACAGAATCTATTTCGTCGCCGGCAACCCCTCGCCGGACCTCGATGGTTCGTTGAGACCGGGCGACAACCTCTACACGAACTCACTCATCTCGGTCGATCTCGATACCGGCAACTACGTTTGCCACTTCCAGTACATCGCGCACGACGTGTGGGACCTGGACGCGGTCAGCCCGCCGGTCCTGGTCGACGTGGCGGACAAGAACGGGAACATGATTCCTGGCGTGCTGCACGCCGGCAAGACCGGGCACATCTACGTCCACGACCGCCGCGATTGCAGCCTGATCCGGTTCTCCGAAGCCATGGTGCCGCAGGAAAACATGTGGGTGCTGCCGACCAAGGAAGGCGAGCGCATGCTTCCCGGCGCGAACGGTGGCGTCGAATGGTCGCCGTTGGCGGTCGATGCCGATCTCGGCTTGGCGTACGCCATCAACCTGCATCAGCCGATGACCTACCACGTGGAAAGCACGCCCTATCCGGGCGGCAAGCTGTGGCTGGGTGGCGCGTTCAAGGTCATCGCCAGCGAAGAGCAGTGGGGCAACGTGACCGCCGTCGATTACAACACCGGCGAAATCCAGTGGAAGGTGAAGACGCAGCAACCGATGATCGGGGGCATCCTGGCCACGGCCGGGGGCGTCGTCTTCACCGGCGAGGGCAACGGCTTGTTCAAGGCGTACGACTCGGCCACCGGCAACCTGCTTTGGGAGTTCCAGGCGGGCGCCGGCGTCAACGCGCCGCCGGTTTCCTACACCGTGGACGGCAAGCAGTACATTGCGGTCGCCGCTGGCGGCAACGTGCAGCTCAACTACAAGCGGGGCAACAACATCATCGCCTTCACGCTCGGTGATTGAGGATTCGGGCGTTAGCGAAAGGAACCCCAGGAACGGCCGCCCCCCGGGCGGCCGTTTTCTTGTTGCCAACGCGCGCGGGTCTTTCCAATAAGGAGATTGCGCCGGGGGCGCCGTTGGCGCGCAGGTGCGAGTGGGTTTTGATGAATGCGGTCGCCGCCGGCGATGGATCATGAACGCCGCTAGGACAGGGGCGCTGATCCTCGGCTTGTGTCTTGTCATGACGGGGCACGCCGCGGCGCGGGACGACGCGTACGCGGCCGTGCGGGAGGAGCTCGAGTTGTGCGTCGCCTGCCACGGGGAAGGAGGAGCGTCCAGCCAACCCGAATTCCCGATCCTCGCCGGCCAGCACCTCTACTATCTTTACGTCCAGCTGAAGGACTTCAAGTCGGGGTACCGGAAGAACGACGAGATGGGGCTCATCGCCGCCGAACTCGACAAGGCGGAGATGCTGATGATCGCCGAGTACTTTTCCGAACAGATATGGCCGAGAATCGGCTTCCGGGCCGATCCCGCGATCGCCTTGAAAGGCGAAACCGCCGCCGCCGCCGGCCAATGCGTGCAATGTCATCGGGGCGGATACGAAGGCGACAGCCGAGTTCCGCGTCTCGCCGGTCAACACCGCGCGTATCTGAACCAAACCATGTTGGACTTCAAGCACAAGGTCCGCAACAACTCACCGGCCAAGTCGACGCTCATGACCTCGTTCGGCGACGCGGACATCGCCGCGATGGCCGATTTCCTGGCCGGGTTCTAGCGCGCCCCGACAAAAACCGATGAAACCGACCGGAGCCGGGTTTTCAGCGTTAATCAGCCGCTGCTCTTTCCAGAATTTGGAGGACCTCCGCATGGCCCGCGTCTCGCGCGAGGTCGGGGGCGGACTTGCCGGCCGCGTCCTCGAGCCGGACGCTTGCGCCTGCTTTCACCAGCTCGCCGGCGACCGACGCATGGCCCATCCCGGCGGCGATCATCAGC
>JACZUY010000101.1 GCA_022572945.1 Pseudomonadota bacterium | reverse complement strand
GGGCGCACGCTCGATGCCGCGCTCCTCAAGGGCATGATCGCCGAAGAGGTGTCCAAGATCCGCGCCGAGCTCGGCGATGACGGCGGGGCCAATCGTCTCGATGAGGCGGTGGCGCTGTTCGAGACCGTGGCCACCGCGCCCGACTTCGCCGAGTTCCTCACCCTGCTCGCGTACGACAAGATCACCACGCTTATCTCGACGCGGTAGCGATGCCGTCCCTTGCCGAGCTGGAGGACGCGGCCGCCCTCGTCCACCGCACGATGCCGCCGACGCCCGAGCGTTGCTGGCCGCTTCTGGCCGAGCGCCATGGCTGCGAGCTGTGGGTCAAGCACGAGAACCACACGCCGATCGGCTCGTTCAAGCTGCGTGGCGGGTTGGTCTACATGGCCGAGATCAAGCGCCGCGACGCCGCGCTGGAAGGCGTCATCGCGGCGACCCGCGGCAATCACGGCCAAAGCGTCGCCTTCGCCGCCCGCGCGCTCGGCATGACCGCCACGGTCGTCGCGCCGCACGGCAACAGCGTCGAGAAGAACAACGCGATGCGCGCCTTGGGCGCCGAGATCGTCGAGGCCGGGCACGACTTCGGGGCCGCCTTCGAGCAGGCCACGGCGCTCGCCGAGCAACGCGGCCTGCACATGGTGCCGTCGTTCGACCCGTTGCTCGTCAAGGGCGTCGCGAGCTACGGGCTCGAGCTGATGCGCGCGGTGCCCGATCTCGACACGATCTATGTGCCGATCGGGCTCGGCTCGGGAATCTGCGGCACGATCGCCGCGCGCGACGCGCTCGGCCTCGCCACCAAGGTGGTCGGCGTCGTCGCCGAGCAGGCGGCGGCTTACGCGCTGTCGTTCGAGGCCGGCCGGTCGATCTCGACCAACGCGGCCGACACCCTGGCCGACGGCATGGCGGTGCGCGTGCCCGACGCGGGGGCGCTCGACATCATCATGACGGGCGCCGAGCGCGTCGTCAGCGTGTCGGAGGACGAGATCCTCGCCGCCATGCGCCATTACTTCTCGGATACCCACAACATCGCCGAGGGCGCCGGCGCGGCGGCGCTCGCGGCGCTCCTGAAGGAGCGCGATCGGATGCAGGGAATGAAGGTCGGCCTGATTCTCTCGGGCGGCAACCTCGACCGCGACCTCTACCTCAGGGCGCTCGATTCGGGTTAAGACCGGTCGAGGCGGAAGCGCGAGCAACAACGAGTGGACGGTGCCGTGGCAGGCGCCGTCGGGCCTCGACGCCGACGAATTGCGAACACGGCGACCGCATGCGCGAGGACTGGTTCCCGGTGCTGTGGCGAAAAGCGGCGTGAGCCGGATCACCCGGGCACGAAATACCGAATCTCGCCGGCTCGGTCGCCGTCGTATGAAATTCGTGACGGGGCCGGAAAATCGGCGCGCAATTCCCGTATACTCGTGCCCCTCAAGAAGGCCCCCGGCGGAACCGCACGATCATGGGCGAACCAGCGAACGGCGAAGGCGAACCCTCCGGCCCGAGGACCGCGACATCGTCGAACGATCCGTTCCTCGAGCAGTTCTTCGCCCGCCTGCCGGCGAAGCTGCACACGAGTTTCACCGATCGCCAGCTCGCGGCGCTCAAGAGCGTGTTCGGCGAGGCCACCCACACCGGTCACGGCCTCGATCTCCGCCTGAGCGTTCCGCTGCCGCCGACCGGAAAGCGGGCGTATCTGGTGTTGCTCGGCGGGCGACACCGGCGCAAGCGCGAGCGGCCGAAGCGCCGGCGGCGCGGGCGGATCGTCGCGATCGTCGTCGGCGGGCTGTTCGTGGCGCAGATCATTGTTGCGCTCACCGCGATCGTTCTGATGTTGGGATGATACCGCCGAGCCGATGAAGGCACCTTCATCGGCTCGGGGGGCCGAGCGCGCCAGCTTTGATCGCAACAATTGGGCGCCGCGCTCCCTGGCGCGAAAGCCACGGGGCCGGATGGCCCCGCCCGGCGCCTGAGGGAACATAGGCGAAACCATTCGTGGGCTCGCCGGTATGAGAGGCCCGGAGATCGCCGCAAGGTGTCAGGCGTCGGCGCGGAACTCGACGCAGATGCGCTGTTTGTCGCCGTCGCTCAGAGGTTCCCCGGTGAGCCCGCAACGGTGCGGGCCCTGGGGGTCGCCCGGGGCGTCCTCGGCGCTGAACAGGCGGCAGTCCTCGCAAATCCCGAACGCGTCGCCGCCGAGCCGTCGCTGCAAATGGCCGAGGACGCGGCCGAGCATGTCGGCGAGCACCGCCGCCTCGGCCGTCGGCAGCGTTTCCAAGGCCCCCTCGACCTCGCCCAGCGGATCGCTCTCGAGCAGCGCCACGCCCGCCGTCGTCAGCTCGAGCCGCACGGTGCGGCGGTCGCGTTCCCCCTTCAGTCGGCGCAAGTAACCCTTGTCCTCGAGCGCGATCAAGGTCTGGGAGATCGTGCCCCTGGTGGCGCCGAGGAACCTGGCGAGCGCGCTCGGGTTGCACGAGTAGCGGTTGGCGCGGGCGAGGTAGCGCAGCGCCTCCCACTGCGCCGGACTCAATCCGCCGACGAACTGGAGACCGCGCGTGATGCGGCCGATGCGGTCGAGCAGCTCGCCGGCCGATAGGTTGCTCCCGATTCCGGCCATGATCGAATAATAGTGACTCGATAATACACTTGCAAGCCAACCGGCTTCTGGGTAGAGTGGTATCGACTCGATACTAGTTGGCCGCGGCGGCCGAAAGCCGCTCTGACAAGGGGAACCGAGGGGTCGCGTGGCATGTCCTTCGTCGCAGGCAACCCGATCGACACAGCGAACCGGCGCTATATCGCCGCCACCATGAACGCGCCGTTCCTCGAGCGCGACGAGGAATTCGCGTTGGCCCGCCGTTGGCGCGAGGAAGGCGACGCCGAGTCGATGCATCGGCTCATCGAGAGCTACTCCCGGTTCGTCGTGCGAATCGCCTCGGGTTTTCGCGGTTACGGCTTGCCGCTCGGCGATCTCATCCAGGAAGGCAACATCGGCCTATTGGAAGCCGCGGCCCGGTTCGACCCCGAGCGCGAGGTGCGGTTTTCCACCTACGCCTCGTGGTGGGTAATCGCCCGAATTCAGGAATACATCCTGCGCAACGCGTCGATCGTGCGTATCGGCACGACGGCGACGCAGAAGAGCCTGTTCTTCAATCTGCGGCGGCTGCGCGCGCGCCTCACCGACAAACCCGACGGCATGATGACCGATGACGACCGCCGGAGCATCGCCAAGCAGCTCGGCGTGCCGCTCGCCGCGGTCGAGCGCATGGAATCGCACCTCTCCCGCCCCGACCAGTCGCTCAACGCGACGGTCGGCGACGGCGACGCGGAACAGTTGCAGGACTTTCTGACCGACCCCGGCCCGACGCCCGAGGATATCGTCATCGACAGTCACGACGGCCACACCCGGTCGGGGTGGATCAGGGATGCGCTCGAAATGCTGACCCCACGCGAGCGCCAGATCATCGTCAGGCGCTTCCTCGTCGAAGACCCGAGCACGCTCGCCGAACTCGGCGCGGTCTTCGGCGTGAGCAAGGAACGCGTTCGCCAGATCGAAGCCCGGGCGCTGACCAAGCTGCGTGAGATCGTCAGCGAGGCCGTCGACGACCCGGGACTGCTGTTCCAGAACTGACCGCGGCCGCGTACCCGCCGCGCCGCCATGAGCCTCGCCGACGACAAACTGGAAATCGACACTGATACGTTGCGCGAGCTGCGCGATTCGGGCGACGACATCCAGTTCGTCGACATTCGCGACGACTGGGAGCGGGATATCTGCTCGCTTTCCGGAACCATCGACATTCCGATGGCGCGGTTGCCGAACGAGCTCGACCGGCTCTCGACCGACACGCCTGTCATCGTTCTGTGCCACCATGGCATACGCAGCATGCAGGCCGCCGCGTGGCTCCGCCAACAGGGTTTTGCCGGGGCCGTCAGCGTCCACGGCGGCATCGACGCGTGGGCGCGGCGAATAGATCCGACGCTCGCACTTTACTGACCTTTCCCTGCCGCGATTGCATTTGCCGCCTGCCCTTCGCGCGCCCTCCGCGTTAGACTATCGCCCCGACCGAGCCGCCATGGGGAAAGCCGATGCCCAACGTGGAGCCGCTTAGTCCCGAACAGCTCTGTCGCCGCTGCGCCCCCGGGGCGTTCACCTTCGAGACCACCGCCGAGCTCGACGAACCGACCGAGGTTCTCGGCCAGGAGCGCGCGCTCGAAGCGCTGCGCTTCGGCATCGGCATGGCGCGCGACGGCTACAACATCTTCGCGCTCGGCCCGCCGGGGCTGGGCAAGCACATCGTCGACAGCCGCATCTTCGAAAGCAAGGCGGCCGATCTACAGTCGGGCGCCTATCCGGCAGCTCCATCCTCAAGGGAAGCTGCTTTCTCGACAGGGGTATCGACGATGACACTAACGTGTCGATAATCATCGAGCTGTGCGGACACAGACGAGTGATAGGGATAGAAGACGAACTGAGTGACCAACCCCCACATCTTGCGTTCCTCGTCAAATGTCTTAGGTAGTTTTAATCCCAACGAGCCCGCGAGTTCCTTACGGCCAATGTTTACAAGGGCCTGCACAGTAACATGCCAATAACTTGAGCTACTTATTGCTAGGTGGTACCAGACTATCGTCAGGGCCAGCGCTCCCACGCCGGAAGCAATCAATTTGATATCAAATCCCCCGACGTGCCATGCCGCGAGCAAAGCAACCACACTGTATCCAGCGCTCAAATAGACAAGCGCAACAAAGAAATCTACGAGAGCACGAGATCGATCGAGTTCGAGTTGAAGGCTCTCGGGCACCACAGCGTACAACTCCGTCCAAAGGGTCTGCGAATCGAGACAAAATCGGTCTTTCCCATACGTTTCAAAGGCCCTTAAGGCATTGCCAAGACGCGTAGGCGCAATCTCATTTTCGTCGACAGGAAAGCGTCGGAGCTTCTCAAGTCGCAAACCCTCCTCCCAGCCAACCCCCGGCTCCGTCGAGTTTAGGGATTGCTTCCGCTCGCGCTGTCTTTCGACGCCAAGGTCGCGGAGATACTTGGGCCAGGTATAGCCCTCGAGCAGCCTATAGAGAGGGGTCGATGCAGCGCTCAGAGTGAAGCCACATGCCATCGCCGAGAAAGCGACGACAAGCCCCTGCTGAGCAACAGTCAACGCCCCAATTTCAGCCAGAAAGGGTAGATCCTTCACGTCGGGAAAGACTATGAGCCAAAAAGCCCCAAGAGCGATGGCACTAGGAAATATCCATGCGGAGAGGAATATCCAACCTCCGCCCGTAAGTCCCTTGAGGATATCGGACATGCTTCACCTCTCTCATTCGGGACCAATCCGGAGCGCATTCGATTCGAGCGCGCGGACGATGTTTTTGGTTCTAGAGTTCCGGCGTACCCCCGCAAGCCGCGGCCAGCCATCTCGCGCGGTCCATCGCGATCACGGAAATCTTGGTCCCGGTGAGGGTGGCCCCGGCGAGGGGGGACCCGGTGAAGGCGGACTAAGCGGTGGCCGGCCCGGAGACGGCGGCCCGGGCGGTGGGGGGCCTGGCGCGGGCGGCCCGGGCGGTGGAGGTCGGTGTTCACCCGGTCCGGGGGGCTCGGGTCTCGGTCGTTCATCCCTCGGTCGTAGCGCCGTCGCCCCATACTCAGCGTGTGACGTCCCGTGGTCGTGCTGGTCAACCGATTTTGCAATCAAGAATTCGCCTCCTCGTCCGCCACCCACCGGCATGAAAGGACCGTCCAAACGCAACCAAAGATCGATGATAACGCTTAGTTGGCCCCCGCCCAACAGAAATACGCTGTCCAGGGCGGCGTGCTGGTGGTCAGTCCGGCGAGCGACCTGGTCAAGAGCGGTGCCGATCGACGATTTGATCGAGGAGTGCCCCTGCTCGTTGCTGATCGCGCGCTGACCCCGATTACGGCCGAGGCGCACGCGCGATGAAAATCTCGCCCGAAATCGTCTCGCCATGCTAACACTCGCTGCAATACGTCTCTGGCCCGGATCATTGGGGTCCACGGCTTGATCGTGGTCGAATCTCTTCGAGCGAGGCCGCTTTGACCGACGAAACGGTTCACCAAGGCGGCTGCCTGTGCGGCGCGGTGCGCTACCGCATCACCGCCGAGCCGTTGCGGGCGACACACTGCCACTGCAGCATGTGCCGCAGGGCGTCGGGCGCGGCGTTTCTCACGATGGCGACGTTCCCTTCGGCCGCCCTGACCTGGACCGAGGGCGGGCCCGCGATCTACCGCTCCTCGGCGAACGCCGAGCGCGGCTTTTGCGCGCGCTGCGGCGGCGCGCTCACGTTCCAGTCGATCGACGACCGCGGCGAGATCGACGTTTCGATCGGCAGCTTCGACCGGCCCGAAGCGATTCCACCGACCCATCACGTCTGGTTTCCCGACCGGATCGCGTGGCTCGAAATCGATGACCGGCTGCCGCGCTACCCGCGCAGCACCGCCGACGGCCTCAACGCGGACGCCGATGAGGCGGACCCAGCGGGTTGAGACGCCCGCCTTCGCGAAGTCGCCGCCAGGCCGCGCCTGGCGCCATCTTACGACCCCCGCCCGGCCCGCCTCATCGGCGTCGGGCAGGTTTTCTGTGGCGAAACGAGCCGGCAGGCCTGACGTGCCGGCCTGCCGGCCTCCGATGTGGTTGTCCTCAATCACGTCACGTTCGGCACGAGCGTGCCGCCGGTTCCCCCAACGCGACGACCCAGGCAACCAGCGCCTTGGCCAAGCGCTGGCGATCGCAAAAGTGCCGGTTGTTTTATTTACTCTCGCACCTGACCCGGGCCCGCGTCGGCCTCGCTCAGGCTTGCCACCACCTTTTCCGCGGCATAGCCAACCACGGCCCCGATGACCATTGAAACCACAACCAGAATAAAGGGATTGGTGAAATCGGCCGCTAGCAATTTCTGGGTGCTCAGCACCCCTTGTTCTCCCGTCAGTATTCCGGCTTCCCAAATATAGGCGAGCGCCGAGGCATAGCCCAAAAGGCCGGCCGGGACCGACGAAAAGGCGGGTATGCCGGACAACAGGACCAAGACCAACAAACCGACGCCAACGACGATTCCGGACGACAGCGCGAGCCCAAGCGCGTCGGCGGGAATGCTGACAACGAGAAACGCCGCGATCCAGGCGATCACGATCCCCAAAATGTTACAGGCGATTGTGTCTCGTAGCGCCTTGTTGTCTGCGCCGCAGTGGATAAAACACGCCCAGCCGACCAACGCCGCCCAGAACAGGATGGGGCCGGTCGCCTCCAACAGGAATAGCCATGTAAGAATCGCACCGAGTATGGCAATGGTGATGGAGGATATAGCGATAGATTTCATCTTAAGAGACTCCCTTTTAGACCTGTGTGGTCGTTTTCAGAAAACGTTTAGAGCCCACGTCGGTTTGATCACGGGCTCCTGACCTCCCCTCGTTTTAGTCTCCTCTCATCCAAAATTTCCCAAGGAGACCAATTGGGTGCCGCCTCTTTAACATAAAAGGATATGCGAGGGCAATGTCGTGCGGCACGTGCTTCTCGAACGCCATTGGCGCCCCGGCTTCAAGCCCCTGCGGTTGGTGGAGGCCATGCGTCTGTTGGCGCTGTGCGAGGAGATCGCGGCCCCAGACTCCCCTGTTTAGATTTGCTACGATGGGAAGCACAGAATCCGCCCCGTAACGGCGAGCGCCTATGCCTCCCAACCCCCAAACAAATCCGTGGCGGCAAACGGCGCCGACACAAATTCACAGTGCTGCATACCATCTTTTCCGATGCACGACAACCGCTTGGTCGCACGAGAATCGCATTTCAACTTATTGTGATTGCAACCGGGACGGCGCGGCGCAGATCAACCGCGGTTATTTGTCGCTAAGGTTGTATTATATTTTAACTAAATCGCGCGAAGATGCTAGAATCGCCGGTATTCGTTGGTTCGTGTACGTCGGTAAATCTGATCGAATCTCAGATGCGATTGCCCTCCGTTTGGCCGTGCCGTCGACCGTGACCGCTCCGCCGGATTGAGGGGCAATCGGCACTCGGAACCTCTGACGGCGGGATCCCAGTGCGCTCCCAGGCGGCGATTTTCGTCAAGCTGGTCAAGGGTTACATAGCGCCGCGTCCGCCGCGACGAGGCCGGAGATCGGGAGATTGACGCCGGCGACCGCATCGAACAGCGCCTCGCCGCGGCTCAGGCCCGGCCAGCCTGCTCGAACGCGGCAAAGTCCGCCGGCGACGGCGCGACCGTATTGGTTTCGTGCTGAACCCCCCCGACGGCGATGCGGGCCATGCGCGAGCCTTCACCAAGGCGGTTCAGATATCGGCGTAGACGTGGCGCTCGCCGCGCGCGCCGGGGTGCGTCACCGCGCCGTTGACCGCCGGCCCGACGGTCTGGGCGTAGCGCCACAGCGCGCCCGAGCCGAAGTCGTTCTGGCGCGGCCGCCAGGCCTTGCGGCGGGTCTCCAACTCGTCGTCGGCGACCTCCAGGTCGAACACGCCGGCGATGGCGTCGATGACCACGATGTCGCCCTCCTCGAGCAGGCCGATGGCGCCGCCGACCGCCGCCTCGGGGCCAATATGGCCGACGCAGAGGCCGCGGGTTCCGCCCGAGAAACGGCCGTCGGTGATCAAGGCCACATCCTCGAGGCCGAGGCCGGTGATGGCCGCCGTGGTCGACAGCATCTCGCGCATGCCGGGGCCGCCGATGGGGCCTTCATAGCGGATGACGATGCAATCGCCGGGTTTGATATCGCCGCCGATCACGGCGGCGAAGGCGTCCTCCTCGCAATCGAAGCACCGCGCCGGACCCCGGAAACGCTGGGCAGCCTCGGCCATATGGGCGACCTTGACGATGGCCCCCTCGGCCGC
>JACZUY010000004.1 GCA_022572945.1 Pseudomonadota bacterium | reverse complement strand
CGACGCCGCTCACGTCGCGCCCTCGCCGTCGTCGCCGGCGCGTTTGTCGCGCAGCTTCTGCCAGTAGGCGAGGCGCTTCGTGACCTCGCGCTCGAAGCCGCGCCCGGTGGGGCGGTAGTAGGTCTCGCGCGCCATGCCGTCGGGGAAGTAGTCCTGCCCCGAGAAGCCTTCCGCGGTGTCGTGGTCGTAGGCGTAGCCGGCGCCGTAGCCGAGCTCCTTCATCAGCCGCGTCGGCGCGTTGAGGATGTGCTTGGGCGGCATCAGCGAGCCGTGCTCGCGGGCGCTGCGCCGCGCCGCGCCGAGCGCCCGGTAAGCGGCGTTCGACTTGGGCGCGGTGGCGAGATAGATCACCGCCTGGGCAAGCGCCAATTCGCCCTCGGGCGTGCCGAGGAAGTGGTACGTGTCCTTGGCGGCGAGCGCCTGCCCGAGCGCCTGCGGGTCGGCGAGGCCGACGTCCTCGGAGGCGAAGCGCACCAGCCGGCGGGCGATGTAGAGCGGGTCCTCGCCCGCCGCCAGCATGCGCGCGAGCCAGTAGAGCGCGGCGTCGGCGTCCGAGCCGCGCAGCGACTTGTGAAGCGCGCTGATGAGGTTGTAGTGCCCCTCCTGCTGCTTGTCGTAAAGCGGCACGCGGCTCTGCACCGCGTCGGCGAGCGCGGCGCGGTCGAGCCGCGCGTCCTCGGGCAGCGCGAACAGCTCCTCGGCCAGATTGAGGACGTAGCGGCCGTCGCCGTCGGCGATCTCGCGCAAGCCCGCGCGGGCGTCGTCGTCGAGCGGAAGCGGCTTGCCCTCGGCGGCCTCGGCGCGCGCGAGCAGGGTTTCGAGCGCGTCGTCGCCGAGCCGGTCGAGCACCAGCACGCGGCAGCGCGACAACAACGGCGCGATGACCTCGAACGACGGGTTCTCGGTGGTGGCGCCGACGAGCACCACGGTGCCGTCCTCGACATGGGGCAGCAAGCCGTCCTGCTGGGCGCGGTTGAAGCGGTGGACCTCGTCGATGAACAGCAGCGTGCCCTGGCCGGCCTCGCGCCGCTCGCGCGCGCGCGCGAACACCTTGCGCAGGTCGGCGACGCCGGCGAACACCGCGGAGAGAGGCTCGAACGCGAAGTCGGTGTGGTGCGCGAGGAGCCGCGCGATCGTCGTCTTGCCCGAGCCCGGCGGACCCCACAGCACGATCGAGGTGAGCCGCCGCTCGGCCACCATGCGGCCGATGGGCGCGTGCGCGCCGAGCAGATGGTCCTGGCCGACGACCTGGTCGAGGTGTTCGGGCCGCAACCGGTCGGCGAGCGGCCGCGGCGCCTGCGATTCGAACAGCGTGCTCACCCCGCGGCGCCCCGGCGGCGGCGAACCCGGAGAGAGGCGTGGACGGCCGCCCTAGGCCTGAGCCTACGCCTCGGCCGCTTCCTCGTCACTTTCGACCGGCCCGGAATCCTGGCCCTTGGCGTCGGGGTCGCGATCGACCAGCTCGATGACCGCCATCGGCGCCGAATCCCCATAGCGAAAGCCGGCGCGCAGCACGCGCGTATAGCCGCCGTTGCGGTCGGCGTAGCGCTCGGCCAGGGTCGAAAACAGCTTGCCCGTCATCGTCGTGTCGCGGAGCACCGCCAGCGCCTGCCGCCGGGCATGGAGGTCGCCGCGCTTGCCCAGGGTGATGAGCTTGTCGACGAAGGGCCGCAGCTCCTTGGCCTTGGGCAGCGTGGTGGTGATCTGCTCGTGCTTGATGAGGGCATGGGCCATGTTGGCGAACATGGCCTTGCGATGGCTCGACGTGCGGTTGAGCTTGCGGCCGCTTATGCCGTGGCGCATGACGACGTTCCTTCCAACGCTATTGGCCTTCCAACGCTATGGCGCGGCGCGCCGGATCAGTACGGCTCCTCGAGCCGCTTCGCCAGGTCCTCGACGTTCTCGGGCGGCCAGTCGGACACTTCCATGCCCAGGTGGAGGCCCATCTGCGTGAGCACTTCCTTGATCTCGTTCAGCGACTTGCGGCCGAAGTTGGGCGTCCGCAGCATCTCCTGCTCGGTCTTCTGAACGAGATCGCCGATGTAGACGATATTGTCGTTCTTCAGGCAGTTGGCGGAGCGCACCGACAGCTCGAGCTCGTCGACCTTGCGCAACAGGTTGGGGTTGAACGCCGGCTCGACCGCCGTTTCCACGGCCTCGGCGACGCGCGGCTCCTCGAAATTGATGAACATCTGGAGCTGGTCCTGGAGAATGCGCGCAGCCAGCGCCACCGCGTCCTCGGGCACCACCGTGCCGTCGGTCTCGACCTGCATCGACAGCTTGTCGTAGTCGGTCATCTGGCCGACGCGGGTGTTTTCGACCTTGTAGGAGACCTTGGTCACCGGACTGAACAGCGCGTCGACGGGGACCAGCCCGATGGGCGCGTCCTCGGCCCGGCTCTGGGCCGCCGGAAGGTAGCCCTTGCCGGCCTCGACCGTCATTTCCATGCTGATCTTGGCGCCCTTGTCGAGCGTGCAGATGAGGTGGCCGGGATCCATGATCTCGATGTCGGGGCCGGTCTCGAGATCCCCGGCGGTGACCGTGCCCGGCCCGGTGGCCTTGACCGTCATGCGCTTCGGTCCGTCGCCGTGCATGCGCAGCGCCACCGACTTGATGTTGAGAACGATGTCGGTGACGTCTTCCTGCACGCCGGGGATCGACGAAAACTCGTGCAGCACCCCGTCGATCTGCACCGAGGTGACCGCCGCCCCTTGCAGCGACGACAGCAGCACCCGTCGCAGCGCGTTGCCGAGCGTCAACCCGAAGCCGCGTTCGAGCGGGTCGGCGACGATGGTCGCCATGCGCTTGGGCAGGGCGCCCGGGTCGACGTCGAGCTTCGAGGGTTTAATCAGTTCTTGCCAGTTCTTTTCAATCACGAAATCGACCTTATGATCGGTGGCGGACCCGCGTCCGCAGGTGATTCTTCATCGCGCCGGCTCCGGCAGCCGGGCGGGCTTGGGCGTTACACCCGGCGGCGCTTCGGCGGCCGGCACCCGTTGTGCGGTATACGACTCACATCGCGTATCGCGGTAATCGTGAAGCCCACGGCCTGAAGCGCGCGCAACGCCGATTCGCGACCCGACCCCGGTCCGCGGACCTCGACCTCGAGCGTCGTCATGCCGTGTTCCTGCGCCTTGCGGCCGGCGCTTTCGGCCGCCATCTGCGCCGCATAGGGCGTCGACTTGCGCGAGCCCTTGAACCCCTGGCCCCCCGCCGACGCCCAGGCGATGGTGTTGCCCTGCGCGTCGGTGATGGTGATGATCGTGTTGTTGAACGTCGCGCTCACGTGGGCGACGCCCGAGGTAATGTTCTTGCGCTCGCGGCGGCGGACGTGGGTGGTCTCCTTGGCCATGCTGGCTCCCTACTTCTTCTTGCCGGCGATCGGCCGCGCCGGTCCCTTGCGGGTGCGCGCGTTGGTGTGCGTCCGCTGGCCGCGCACCGGCAGCCCGCGGCGGTGACGCAGGCCGCGGTAGCAGCCCATGTCCATCAACCGCTTGACGTTCATCGCCACGGTGCGGCGCAGGTCGCCTTCGACGATGTAGCCCTGGTCGATCAGCTCGCGAACGCGGATGACCTCGGCGTCGGCGAGGTCGTTGACGCGGCGATCGGGCGTCACCCCCGCCTTCTCGCAAATCTGGCGCGCCTTGGTGCGGCCGATTCCATAGATGTAGGTGAGCGCGATTTCGACGCGCTTGTTGGTCGGAATGTTGACGCCGGCGATGCGGGCCACGGCAAATCTCCTCGCCTAGGGGTCAAAGCGCGCCGGGCCGCCTGAGCGGACGGCCTGGGCAATTGTCTGGTGGGAGCGGCGCGCGATTATAAGGCCCTGCCTCATCGAGTCAATCGCCTCCCCCGCCGTCGAGGACCGCCTCGATCTGGCGCGTCACCGCGTCGATCTCGGCCATGCCGTCGACCGGGCGCAGCGCGCCGCGCTCCCGGTAGTAAGGCAACAGCGGGGCGGTCTGTGCGTGATAGGCCCTGAGCCGGGTGGCGACGGTCTCGGCGTTGTCGTCCTCGCGCCGCACGAACTCGCCGCCGCCGCACGCGTCGCACACGCCCTCGACCTTGGGCCGGTTGAAGCGGTCGTGGTAGGCGGCGCCGCAAGCCACGCACGAAAAGCGCCCCGAGATGCGCTCGACGAGCGCATCGTCGTCGACCGTCATCTCGACGACGTGGTCGATGCGCATCCCGTTCCCGTCGAGCACGGTATCGAGCGCCTCGGCCTGGGCCACCGTGCGCGGAAAGCCGTCGAGGACGAAGCCTCCGGCGCAGTCGGGCCCGGCGATGCGGTCGGCGACGATCGCGACGACGATGTCGTCGGAAACCAGCTCGCCCGCCTCCATCACCGCCTTGGCCTTGAGGCCGACCTCGGTGCCGGCGGCAACCGCCGCGCGCAGCATGTCGCCGGTGGAGAGTTGCACCAGCCCGTGCGCGGCCGCGACCCGCTGGGCCTGCGTGCCCTTGCCGGCGCCCGGAGGCCCGAGGAAGATCAGGTTCACTAGCGCCGCCCCCTGAGCTTCGACTTCTTGATCAGGCCTTCGTACTGATGCGCCAGCAGGTGCGAATGAATCTGCGCCACGGTGTCCATGGTGACGGTGATCACGATCAGCAGCGAAGTGCCGCCGAAGAAGAACGGCAACGCGAACTTGGCGATCAGGAATTCGGGCAGAAGCGCGACCGCGGTCAGATAGATCGCCCCGACGACGGTGAGCCGCGTGAGCACGTAGTCGAGATACTCCGCCGTATTCTTGCCCGGTCGGATGCCGGGGACGAAACCGCCGTGTTTCTTCAGGTTGTCGGCGGTGTCGGCCGGGTTGAACACGATCGCGGTGTAGAAGAAGCAGAAGAAGATGATGCCGGCCGCGTAAAGCGACATGAACAGCGGCTGGCCGCGGCCGAGGTAGGCGCTCATCGTCGCCAGCCATTCGGGACCCTGACCCGCGTTGAAGCCGGCCACCGTGATCGGCAGCAACAGGATCGAGCTGGCGAAGATCGGCGGAATGACGCCGGCGGTGTTCAGCTTGAGCGGCAGATGCGTGCTCTCGCCGCCGAACATGCGGCTTCCGACCTGACGCTTGGGATACTGCACGACGATGCGCCGCTGCGCCCGTTCGATGAACACGATGAACGTGACCACGACGATGACCATCGTGATGAGGAGGAGGATGAAGAAGGTCGACAGCGCTCCGGTGCGGCCCAGCTCGAGCGTGCTGGCGATGGCGGCCGGCAACCCGGCGACGATGCCCGAGAAGATGATCAGCGAGATGCCGTTGCCGACGCCGCGCGCGGTGATCTGCTCGCCGAGCCACATCAGGAAAATGGTCCCGCCGGTGAGCGTGACGACGGTGGTGAAGCGGAAGAACAGGCCGGGGTCCATCACCGCGCTGCCCCGCGAGCCGGACATGCCCTCGAGCCCGATCGAGATGCCATATGCCTGAAGCGCCGCAATAAAAACGGTGGCGTAACGCGTGTACTGATTGATTTTTTTGCGACCGACCTCGCCTTCCTTCTTGAGCTGCTCGAGGTGCGGCGAAACGGTCGTCATGAGCTGCATGATGATCGCCGCCGAGATATACGGCATGATGTTGAGGGCGAAGATCGTCATCCGCCCGAGCGCGCCGCCCGCGAGCATGTTGAACATGCCGAGGATGCCGCCGGCCTGCTGCTGGAAAACGTCCTCGAGCACCACCGGATCGACGCCGGGAATCGGGATGTAGGCGCCAAGCCGGTAAATGACCAGCGCTCCCAGCGTGAACCACAGCCGCTTCTTCAGCTCGGTCGCCTTGCCGATGGCGCTGAAGTTGATGTTGGCGACGAGTTGTTCGGCGGCTGAGGCCATGGAACGCGTCTCCTGCTAGTCTTTCTTGGGCGCCGCCGGCGCGGGCGCCAGGACGACCTCGCCGCCGGCCTTCTTGACCGCGGCGACGGCGGCCTTCGAGGCGCGGTCCACCGCGATCGTCAGCTTGGCCTTGAGTTCACCGCGGGCCAGGAGCCGTACGCCGTTGCGGCTCTGGCGCACCACGCCGGCGGCAACCAGCGCTTCGCGGTCGACCGGCTTGGCGGCATCCAACCGGCCGGCGTCGAGCGCCGACTGCAGCCGGTCGAGATTGACGATCTCGTAGCGCGTGCGGAAGATATTGGTGAAGCCGCGCTTGGGCAACCGTCGATAGAGCGGCATCTGGCCGCCCTCGAAGCCCTGCAGCGCGACGCCGCTGCGCGACTTTTGCCCCTTGTGGCCGCGGCCGCAGGTCTTGCCCTTGCCGGAGCCGGTTCCGCGGCCGACCCGTCTGCCCGCCTTGCGCGCCCCGGGGCGATCGGAAAGTTGGTTCAGGTCCATCGCTGTATTTCCCCTCGTCGAGCGCTACTCATCGACCCGCACGAGATGCGCGACCTTGTTGATCATGCCGCGCACGGCGGAGGTGTCCTCGAGCTCGCGCGTGCGATGCATCTTGTTGAGCCCGAGGCCGACGAGCGTCTGGCGCTGGTCCCTGTGCCGCCCGATCGGACTGCCGATCTGGGTCACGCGAATCGTCTTCTTGCCGGCCATCGCCCTACTCCTTCGGCGTATCGCGACGGCCAAGGATTTCGGCCACCTTCTTGCCGCGCTTGGCGGCGACGGCGCGCGGCGACATGAGCTTGCCGAGCGCGTTGAAGGTGGCCTTGACCATGTTATACGGATTCGACGTGCCGATCGACTTGGTCACCACGTCCTGGACGCCGACGGTCTCGAACACGGCGCGCATCGGACCGCCGGCGATGATGCCCGTGCCCGGCGGCGCCGCGCGCAGCACGACGCGGCCGGCGCCGAACCGGCCCTCGACGTCGTGGTGCAGCGTGCGGCCCTCGCGCAACGGCACGCGAATCATCTTTCGCTTGGCCTTCTCGGTCGCCTTGCGGATCGCCTCGGGCACCTCGCGCGCCTTGCCCATGCCATGGCCGACGCGCCCCTTGGTGTCACCGACGACGACGAAGGCGGCGAAGCCGAAACGGCGCCCGCCCTTCACCACCTTGGCGACCCGGTTGATGCTGACGAGCTTGTCGACGAGTTCGCTTTCTTCGCCGCCCCGGGTTTCGTATCGCGCCATCTATGTTTGCCTCCAGGCCACTAGAACGATAGTCCGCGCTCGCGGGCGGCGTCGGCCAGCGCCTTGACCCGGCCGTGAAACAGGTAGCCGCCGCGGTCGAACACGACCCGCGTCACGCCGGCGGCGAGCGCACGCTCGGCGACCAGCGCGCCGACCCGCGACGCGGCGCCCTTGTCGGCCCCGCTCTTGAGCTCGTCGCGCAAGAGCTTCTCCAGGCTCGACGCCGCGGCCACGGTGACGCCGCGCGAATCGTCGATGACCTGGGCGTGAATGTGCCGGCCGGAGCGGAATACCGAAAGCCGCAGGCGCCCGCCCGAAACCGCGCGCAGGCGATTGCGGGCGCGCCGTTTGCGGCGTTCGAAAAGCTGGTTGACCGACTTCATCGCGGCGCCATCCTACTTCTTCTTGCCTTCCTTGCGGCGCACCCATTCGTTGGCGTAGCGGATACCCTTGCCTTTGTACGGCTCGGGCTTGCGGAACGCGCGGATATCCGCCGCCACCTGGCCGACGCGCTGACGATCGGCGCCGGAGATGGTGATTTGGGTGGGCCTCGGGCAGGCGATGGTGATGCCTTCGGGCACCGGGTAGCGGATGTCGTGGCTGTAGCCGAGCTGGAGCACCAGCACGCCGCCTTCGACCGCCGCGCGGTAGCCGACGCCGACAATTTCGAGCACCCGCTCGAAACCCTCGGAGACGCCGACCACCATGTTGTTGATCAGGCTGCGCGAGGTGCCCCACATCGACCGCGCGCGGAGCGAATCGTCGCGCGGCCTGACCACGACCTCGCCGTCTTCGACCCTGATGTCGACGTCAGGGGTGAGCGTGGCGGCGAGCTGGCCGAGCTTGCCCTTGACGGTGACATGATGGCCGTCGACCGCGACCTCGACGCCGCCGGGAATGACCACCGGATGTTTGCCGACACGTGACATCAGGCGTTTCCTAAAACACCTTGCACAACACTTCGCCGCCAACGTTGGCGTCGCGCGCCTCGTTGTCCGACATCACCCCGCGCGGCGTCGACAGGATCGAGATGCCGAGCCCGCTGTAAAAGCGGGGCAAATCCTTGATCGAAGAATACACCCGCCGGCCCGGCTTCGATACGCGGCTGATCTCGCGAATCACCGGCTCGTCCTCGTGGTACTTGAGCTCGATCGTCAGCTCGTTCATGCCGGGGCCCACCTCGCGCTGCGAATAGCCGCGGATGTAGCCCTCGCGCTTGAGCACGTCGAGCACCCGCGCGCGCAGCTTCGACGCCGGGCTCAACACCGAAGTCGAACGCGCCCGCTGCCCGTTGCGGATGCGGGTCAGCATATCGCCCAGCGGATCGGTCATCGTCATGATGCGGCCTCCACTACCAGCTCGACTTGACGACGCCGGGAAGCATCCCCGACGACGCCAGCTCGCGCAGCGCGATGCGCGACATGGCGAACTTTCGATAGTAGCCGCGCGGCCGGCCAGTGATCTTGCAGCGGTTGCGCAGCCGCACGGCCGCGGAGTTGCGCGGCAGCGCGGCGAGCTTGAGTCGCGCCGCGAAGCGCTCCTCCTGGGGGAGCGACTCGTCCCTGGTGATCGCCAGTATGCGCGCCCGCTTGGCGGCGTACTTTTTCACCAGCCGCGCGCGCCGTTTGTTGTTTTCAATCGCACTCAACTTTGCCATGTGCGACTCCTCCGTTTCGGCGGGTTCCGCCAGTCAGTTGGTGAACGGCATCTGGAAGCCGGCGAGAAGTGCCCTGGCCTCCTCGTCGGTCTTCGCCGTGGTCACGATCACGATGTCCATACCGCGGATCTTGTCGACCTTGTCGTAATCGATCTCGGGAAACACGATCTGCTCGTCGAGCCCCATCGCGTAGTTGCCGCAGCGGTCGAAGCTCGCCGGCGACACGCCGCGGAAATCGCGCACCTGCGGCAGCGCCATCGTGATCAGCCGGTCGAGAAATTCGTACATGCGCTCGTTCCTGAGCGTCACCTTGCAGCCGATCGGCATGCCCTGGCGCAGCTTGAACGTCGCCACCGAGCGCTTGGCGCGGATGACGATCGGCTTCTGGCCGGTGATCAGGGTCATGTCGCCGACCGCCGCCGCGATCGCCTTCGAATCGGCGGTCGCCTCGCCGACGCCCATGTTGACGACGATCTTCTCGAGCTTGGGCACCTGCATCGGGTTCTTGTAGCCGAACTTGGTCCGCAGCTCGGACCTGAGAACCGACTCGTAGCGTTCCCGCAACCTGGCCGCCATCACCGACACCCCTTGGCTTGCGCAGAGCTAGACATCGATCATCTCGCCCGATCGTTTGGCGTAGCGCACCTTGCGGCCGCCTTTGAGGACACGGTAGCCAACGCGGGTCGGCTCATTCAGCTTGGGATCGACATGGGCGACGTTGGAAACGTGTATCGACGCCTCCTTCTCGACGATTCCGCCAGGCCCCGCCGCGGACGGCCGCTCATGCCGCTTGATCATGTTGACGCCCTCGACAAGCACGCGCGCGTTCTTGACGAAGACCTTGAGCACGCCGCCCTTCTTGCCCTTGTCCTTGCCGCTGATGACGACCACGTTGTCGCCCTTCTTGATGCGCATCTTGGCCACCATCACAGGACCTCGGGCGCGAGCGATATGATCTTCATGAACTTCTTGGCCCTGAGCTCGCGCGTCACCGGCCCGAAGATTCGTGTGCCGATGGGCTCGCCCTGGTTGTCGATGAGCACCGCCGCGTTGCGGTCGAAGCGGATGGCGCTGCCGTCGGCGCGGTGAATCTCCTTGGCCGTGCGCACGATGACGGCGCGGTGGACCTCGCCCTTCTTCACCTTGCCGCGCGGAATCGCGTCCTTGACCGAGACGACGATCACGTCGCCGATCGAAGCGGTCATACGCCTCGAGCCGCCCAGCACCTTGATGCACTGCACCCGGCGCGCGCCGGAGTTGTCGGCGACGTCCAAGTTCGTCTGCATCTGGATCATGGCGTCTCACCCTTCCCACGGCGCCGGTCATGCCGGCTCGTAAACCACTTCCCACGTCTTGGTCTTCGAAATCGGCCGCGTCTCGCGAATTTGCACCAGGTCGCCGGCGCCGTAACGGTTCTCGCGGTCGTGCGCGGCGTACTTCTTGGAGCGCCGGATGTACTTCTTGTACGTCGGATGCTTCACGCGGCGCTCGACGCGGACGACGACGGTCTTGTCGCCGGCGGCGCTGACCACGGTTCCCCGCAAAACCCGCTTCGACATCGTGCGTGCCCTCCTAGGACGCGGCGCGGGACCTGTCCCGCATGATCGTCTTGGCGCGCGCGATGTCGCGGCGCACCTGGCGCATGCGCGCGGTGTTCTCGAGCTGGCCGGTCGCCTTCTGGAAGCGCAGGTTGAACGCCTCCTTCTTGAGCGCGAGCAGCTCGTCGGTGAGCTCGTCGGCGCTTTTCGCGCGCATATTCTCGGCCTTCATGGTCTCAGGCTTCCTCGCGGGCGATGAACCGTGTCGCCATCGGCAGCTTGGCGGCGCCGCGCGCGATCGCCGCCTTGGCGAGCAGCGGCGCAACGCCGTCGACCTCGAACATGATGCGCCCGGGCTTGACCCGGCACATCCAGTACTCGGGCGAGCCCTTGCCCTTGCCCATGCGCACCTCGGTCGGCTTGGTGCTGACCGGCACGTCGGGAAAGATCCGGATCCAGATGCGCCCGGCGCGCTTGAGGTGGCGCGTGATCGCGCGCCGCGCCGCCTCGATCTGGCGTGCGGTCACCCGGCCCGGCGCCGTGGCCTTGAGCCCGTAGGCGCCGAAGTTGAGCACGGTGCCGCGCGTGGCGTTGCCGTGAACGCGGCCCTTGTGGGCCTTACGGTACTTGGTCCGCTTGGGACTCAGCATGTCTCGTCGTGCTCCTTAACGCGCCTCACACGCGCCCGCCCGTCTGCTGCTCGGTGGCGCGCTTGTCCTGGGCCATGGGGTCGTGCTCCATGATCTCGCCCTTGAACACCCATACCTTGACGCCACAGGTGCCGTAGGTCGTGTGCGCGGTGATGACGCCGTAGTCGACGTCGGCGCGCAGCGTGTGCAGCGGCACGCGGCCCTCGCGGTACCATTCGGTGCGAGCGATCTCGGCGCCGCCGAGGCGGCCCGCGCAGTTGATGCGGATGCCCTGGGCGCCGAGGCGCATGGCCGATTGCACGGCGCGCTTCATCGCGCGGCGGAAGCCGATGCGGCGCTCGAGCTGCTGGGCGATGTTCTCGGCCACCAGCTGGGCGTCGATCTCGGGCTTGCGGATCTCGACAATATTGACGTGCACATCCGAGCTCGTCATCTTCGCCAGCGCGACGCGCAGCCGCTCGATGTCGGCGCCCTTCTTGCCGATCACGACGCCCGGCCGGGCGGTGTGTATGGTGACGCGCGCCTTCTTCGCCGGCCGCTCGATGACGATCCTGCTGACCCCGGCCTGCGACAGGCGTTTCTTGATAAAATGCCTGAGGCGGATGTCCTCGTGCAGGAGATCCGCGTAGCCGCTGTCGGCGTACCAGCGCGAATTCCAGGTGCGGTTGATGCCCAGCCGCAAGCTGATGGGGTTGACCTTCTGGCCCATTAGAGCTGCTCCTCGCGTTCGCGTACGATCACCGTCAGATTGCTGAACGGCTTGATGATGCGGGCGGTCCGCCCGCGCGCGCGCGGGCGCCAGCGCTTCATCACCATCGAGCGTCCCACGGTGATCTCGGCGACGTACAGGCGATCGACGTCGAGATCATGGTTGTTCTCCGCGTTGGCGACCGCCGACTGCACCACCTTGCGCACCTCGCCCGCGATCCGCCGCTTCGAGAAGGCGAGATGGTTGAGCGCCTCCTCGACGGCGAGACCGCGGATGCTGGCGGCGACGAGGTTGAGCTTGCGCGGGCCCACGCGCAGCGTGCGCGCGATCGCCATCGCCTCGTTGTCGGCGAGCTTGCGTTGGGTCGCTTCCTTGCCCATCTCGCTACGTCCTCCGCGCCTTCTTGTCGCCGGAATGGCCGTGATACGTCCGGGTCGGCGCGAACTCGCCCAGTTTGTGACCGACCATGTTCTCGGTCACCAGCACGGGCATGAACTTGCGGCCGTTGTGGACGCCGAAGGTGAGGCCGACGAACTGGGGAAGGATGGTCGACCGCCGCGACCACGTCCTGATCACATCGTTGCGGCCGGACTCGCGCACGACCTCGGCTTTCTTCAAGAGATAGCCGTCGACGAACGGTCCCTTCCAAACCGAACGGGCCATGCTTCCTCCTCCTACTTCTTGCGCCGGCGACGCCGCAGGATCAGCGGATCGGTCGCCTTGTTCGAGCGCGTGCGCTTGCCTTTGGTCGGCACGCCCCACGGCGTCACCGGGTGACGTCCGCCCGACGAGCGCCCTTCGCCGCCGCCGTGCGGATGGTCGACCGGGTTCATCGCCACGCCGCGCACCGACGGGCGTTTGCCCAGCCACCGCTTGCGTCCGGCCTTGCCGAGCTTGATATTCTGATGATCGGGGTTGGAGACCGCCCCGACCGTCGCCATGCACTCGGCGCGAACCATGCGGCGCTCGCCCGAGATGAGCCGCAACAGGGCATAGCCCGCGTCCTTGCCGACGAGCTGCGCGTACGCCCCGGCGGCGCGCGCGATCTGGCCGCCCTTGCCCGGCTTCATCTCGATGTTGTGGATGATGGTGCCAACCGGGATGTTCTGCATCGGCATCGCGTTGCCGGGAACGATGTCGACACGCTCGCCGGAGATCACCGTCGCCCCGACGTTAAGCCGCTGCGGCGCCAGGATGTACGACAACTCGCCGTCCTGGTAACGGATCAGGGCGATGAACGCCGAGCGATTGGGGTCGTACTCGAGGCGCTCGACCTTGGCCGGCACGTCGAACTTGCGGCGCTTGAAGTCGATCATGCGGTAGCGGCGCTTGTGGCCGCCGCCGCGCGACCACACGGTGGTGCGGCCCAGGTTGTTGCGCCCGCCGGTCTTGCTCAATCCCTCGGTCAGCGTCTTGACCGGCTTGCCCTTCCACAGCGCCGAGCGGTCGACGAGCACCAGCCCGCGCTGCGACGGGGTAACGGGCTTGTAGGTTTTCAGCGCCATCGCTCAGACCCCCGTGGTGATGTCGATCGAGTCGCCCTCGGCGAGCGTGATGATCGCCTTCTTGTAGTCCGCGCGCTTGCCCAGGCGCCCTTTGAACCGCTTCACCTTGCCGCGCATGTTGATCGTGTTGACCTTGGTCACCTTGACGCCGAACAGGGCCTCGACGCCGGCCTTGATCTCGGGCTTGGTCGCCCTGCGCGGGACGCGGAAGGTGACCTGGTTGTGCTCGGACCCCTGGGTCGATTTCTCCGTCACAACCGGTGCAAGGATGACGTCGTACATGCGTTCGCGGTTCATCTCAGCCGCGCCTCCAGATGCTCGACCGCGGTGCGCGTCAGCACCAACGTGTCGCAGTGAAGGATATCGAAGACGTTGGCCCCCTGCTGCGGCAGCACGTCGACGCCCACAAGGTTGGCCGCGGCGCGCGAGAAGTTGCCGTCGACCTCGGGGCCATCGATGAACAACACCCGCGACAGGCCGAGCGTCTCCAGCTTGGCGGCGAGCGACTTGGTCTTGGGTTCCTCGAGCCTGGCGGCGTCGATGACGATCAGCTTGCCCTCGGCCTGCTTCGACGACAGCGCGGTCTTGAGCGCCAGCTTGCGCACCTTCTTGGGCAGGCCGTGGGCGTGGTCGCGGAGCACCGGGCCGAAGGTCGCCGCGCCGCCGCGGAACTGAGGCGCGCGCCGGGTCGCGTGACGCGCCTGGCCGGTGCCTTTCTGCCGGTAGATCTTGCGGGTGGAGCCGGCGATATCCGCGACCTTCTTGGTCTTGTGCGTGCCCGCGCGGCGCTTGGCGAGCTGCCAGTTGACCATGCGCTGCAGGATGTCGGCGCGCGTCTCGAGGCCGAACACCTCGTCGGCCAGGTCGATCGAACCGGCGGACTTGTTGTCGAGCGTGGTGACCTTGCACTTCATCGCGGTCACGCCTTCTCCCCGGGCTCGCCGGCCGCGCCGGGATCGTCGCCTTCGGTCGGGCCGTCAGCCGCCGCCTCGGACGCCTCCTCCGCCGGCGCCGCCTCGTCCGGCTCGCCGGCCGCGACCACGCCCGGGTACGGCGCGCCCTCGGGCAAGGGGCGCTTCTTGGCATCGGTGACCAGCACGTAGCCGCCCTTCGCGCCCGGCACCCCGCCCTTGACGAAGATCACGCCGCGATCGTTGTCGATTTCGACGACCTCGAGGTTCTGCACGGTCACGCGGCGGGCGCCCATGTGACCGGGCATCTTCTTGCCCTTGAACACCTTGCCCGGGTCCTGGCACTGGCCGGTCGAGCCCATCGCCCGATGGCTCAGCGAAACGCCGTGGCTCGCCCCCAGGCCGCTGAAATTGTGGCGTTTCATCGCGCCGGCAAAGCCCTTTCCGATCGAAGTTCCGGCGACGTCGACGTACTGCCCGGCGACGAAATGGTCGGGGGAGATCGTCGCGCCGACCTCGAGCAGGGCGTCGGGCGAAACCCGGAACGCGGCGAGCTTGCGCTTGGGTTCGACACGCGCCTTGGCGAAATGCCCGCGCATCGGCTTGGTGACGTTCTTCACCTTGGCCCTGCCGACGCCGACCTGGACGGCGGTGTAGCCGTCGCGTTCGAGGGTTCGCGTGGCGACCACCTGGCACGCGTCCATCCTGAGCACGGTCACGGGCACGTGGTCGCCGTCGGCGCTGAACACGCGGGTCATCCCCAGCTTCTGTGCGATTATGCCGCAGCGCATGGCCGGCGCTCCCTACAGCTTGATCTCGACGTCGACGCCCGCCGCGAGGTCGAGCTTCATCAGCGCGTCCACCGTCTGCGGCGTCGGATCGATGATGTCGAGGAGCCGCTTGTGGGTGCGAATCTCGAACTGCTCGCGCGACTTCTTGTCGATGTGCGGCGAGCGCAACACGGTGAACTTCTCGATCCGCGTGGGCAGCGGGATCGGCCCGCGGACCTGGGCGCCGGTGCGCTTCGCCGTGTCGACGATCTCGCTCGTCGACTGGTCGAGGATGCGGTGGTCGAACGCCTTCAACCGGATGCGGATGTTCTGATTATCCATGGTCCTTGCTCTCCCAGCCTATCGACCCCGCCGCGGCGGGTTACTCGATGACCTCGACGACGACGCCGGCGCCGACGGTGCGGCCGCCTTCGCGGATGGCGAAGCGCAAGCCCTGGTCCATCGCGATCGGCGCGATCAGCTCGACCGTCATGGTCACGTTGTCGCCCGGCATCACCATCTCGATCCCGTCGGGCAGCTCGACGTTCCCGGTCACGTCGGTGGTGCGGAAATAGAACTGGGGCCGGTATTTGGTGAAGAACGGCGTGTGCCGGCCGCCCTCCTCCTTGGTCAGCACGTAGGTCTCCGCCTTGAACTTGGTGTGCGGCGTGATCGACCCCGGCTTCGCCAGCACCTGGCCGCGCTCGACCTCGTCGCGCTTGGTGCCGCGCAACAGAACCCCGATGTTGTCGCCCGCCTGGCCCTGGTCGAGCAGCTTGCGGAACATCTCGACCCCCGTGCACACCGTTTTCTCGGTCTCGCGGATACCGACGATCGCCACCTCCTCGCCGACCTTGACCACACCCTGCTCGACCCGCCCGGTCACCACCGTGCCCCGGCCCGAGATCGAGAACACATCCTCGATCGGCATCAGAAACGGCCGGTCGATCAGCCGGTCCGGCGTCGGGATGTACGTGTCCACCGCGTCCATCAGCGCCAACACCGAGGGCTCGCCCAGATCGCCCTCGGTGCCGTCGAGCGCGTGCAGCGCCGAGCCCACGATCACCGGTATGTCGTCGCCCGGAAACTCGTACAGCGACAACAGCTCGCGGACCTCGAGCTCGACCAGCTCCAAGAGCTCCGGATCGTCGACCTGGTCCGCCTTGTTGAGGTAAACCACCAGCGCCGGAACCCCGACCTGGCGCGCCAGAAGAATATGCTCGCGCGTCTGCGGCATCGGTCCGTCCGCCGCCGACACCACCAGGATCGCTCCGTCCATCTGCGCCGCGCCGGTGATCATGTTCTTCACGTAATCGGCGTGGCCCGGGCAGTCGACGTGCGCGTAGTGCCGCGCCTCGGTCTCGTACTCGACGTGCGCGGTGTTGATCGTGATCCCCCGCGCCTTCTCCTCCGGCGCCTTGTCGATCTTGTCGTACTCGATGTATTCCGCCCTGCCCTGCTCCGCAAGAATCCGCGTGATCGCAGCCGTCAACGTCGTCTTGCCGTGATCGACGTGACCGATCGTGCCGACGTTGACGTGCGGCTTCGTCCGTATAAACTTCTCTTTCGCCATCGCTTCGTTCTCCGTACCTTGTTCCCGGGCGTCAGCGCCGGGGGCGTGAAATTTTCCCTACGCGCACCTGGCTCCTCACGCGTACTTGGCCTGGACTTCGTCCGAGACCATCTGGGGCACCGGCTCGTAGTGGTCGAAATGCATGGTGTAGGTCGCCCGCCCCTGGGTGATCGAGCGCAGGTTGCTGACGTAGCCGAACATGGTGGCGAGCGGCACCATCGCCTTGATGACCTGGGTGTTGCCGCGCGCGTCCATGCCGCCGATCCGGCCGCGCCGCGCGTTCAGGTCGCCGATCACGTCGCCCATGTATGCCTCGGGCGTCACCACCTCGACGCGCATCACCGGCTCGAGAAGCTTCGGCCCCGCCTTCAAGATCGCCTCGCGCAGCGCGGCGCGCGCGGCGATCTCGAACGCCATCGCGCTCGAGTCGACGTCGTGGTGCGCGCCGTCGACGAGCGCGACGTGGAAATCGATCATCGGAAAGCCGGAAATGACGCCGGCGCCGGCGGCGCCCACGACCCCCTTCTTGACCGACGGGATGTACTCCCTCGGCACCACGCCGCCGACGATCGCACTCTCGAACTCGATGCCCGAGCCCGGTTCGAGGGGTTCGATTTCGAGCACCACGCGGGCGAACTGGCCGGCGCCGCCGGTCTGCTTCTTGTGAAGATAATCGACGGTCGCCGCCCGGCTGATGGTCTCGCGATACGCCACCTGCGGCGCGCCGACGTTGGCGGCGACCTTGAACTCGCGCCTCAGGCGGTCGACGATGATCTCGAGGTGCAGCTCGCCCATGCCGCGGATGATGGTCTGCCCGCTCTCGGCATCGACCGACACCCGGAACGACGGATCCTCGCTGGCGAGACGGGCGAGCGCCGCCCCCATCTTGTCCTGGTCGGCCCTGGTCTTGGGCTCGACCGCGACCTCGATGACCGGGTCGGGAAACGCCATGCGCTCGAGCACAACCGGCTTGGCCGGATCCGACAGCGTGTCGCCCGTGGTCGTCGCCTTGAGCCCGGCGAGCGCGACGATGTCGCCGGCGCGCGCCTCCTTGATGTCCTCGCGCGAGTTCGCATGCATCAGGAGCATGCGCCCGACGCGTTCGCGGCGCCCCTTGACGGTGTTCAACACGTGGGCGCCGCTCTGCAACACGCCGGAATAGATCCGCGCGAAGGTGAGCGAGCCGACGAACGGGTCGGTCATGACCTTGAAGGCGAGCGCGGCGAACGGCTCGTCGTCGGACGAGCGGCGCACGATCTCCGTCTTGCCGTCGACGTCGACGCCGCGAATCGCCGGCACGTCGAGGGGCGACGGGAGGAAATCGACCACCGCGTCCAACAGCGGCTGAACGCCCTTGTTCTTGAACGCCGAGCCGCAGAGCACCGGAACCAGCGCCCCGCTGACGGCGCCCCGGCGCACGCAGCGCTTGAGCGTTGCCTCGTCGGGCTCGTCGCCGCCGAGGTACGCCTCGAGCGCGTCGTCGTCCATCTCGACCGCCGCCTCGACCAGCTTGTGGCGGTACTCCCCGGCCAGCGCGACGAGGTCATCGGGGATGTCGGTTTCGTAGAATTCGGCGCCGAGCGTCTCTTCCTTCCAGATGACGGCGCGCATCCTGACGAGGTCGACGACGCCGGCGAAATCGGCCTCGACCCCGACCGGGAGCTGCATTACCAGTGGGTTCGCGCCGAGCCGGTCGGCGATCATGTCGACGCAGCGGAAGAAGTCGGCGCCGACGCGGTCCATCTTGTTGATGAAGCAGATGCGCGGCACGCGGTAGCGGTCGGCCTGCCGCCACACGGTCTCCGACTGGGGCTCGACGCCGGCGACCGAATCGAACAGCGCGACGGCGCTGTCAAGCACGCGCAGGCTGCGCTCGACCTCGATGGTGAAATCGACGTGGCCGGGCGTGTCGATGATGTTGATGCGATGGTCGCGCCAGAAGCAGGTCGTCGCCGCCGAGGTGATGGTGATGCCGCGTTCCTGCTCCTGCTCCATCCAGTCCATCGTCGCGGTGCCGTCGTGGACCTCGCCGAGCTTGTAGGAGCGCCCGGTGTAATAGAGGATTCGCTCGGTCGTCGTCGTCTTGCCGGCATCGATGTGGGCCATGATGCCGATGTTGCGGTAGCGGTCGAGCGGTGTGATGCGCGGCATGTCGAAGTACCCGAAAAGAAAACCGCTTCTTACCAGCGGTAGTGCGAGAACGCCTTGTTGGCTTCCGCCATCCGATGCGTGTCCTCGCGTTTCTTCACCGCGGCGCCGCGGTTCTGCGACGCGTCCAAGAGCTCGCCCGCGAACCGCTCGACCATGGTGTGCTCGCCGCGCTTGCGGCTGGCGCCGATGAGCCAGCGAATGGCGAGCGCCTGGCGCCGGACGGGCCGGACCTCGATCGGAACCTGATATGTGGCCCCGCCCACGCGTCGCGAGCGCACCTCGATCGTCGGCTTGACGTTGTCGATCGCGTCGTGAAACACCGCCACCGGGTCCTGCCCGGTGCGGCTCGAGATGAGCTCGAAGGCGCCGTACAGGATGCCCTCGGCAACCGACTTCTTGCCCGCGTACATCAGCGAGTTCATCACCTTGGTGACGACCACGTCGCCGAACTTGGGGTCGGCCAGGATCTCTCGTTTCTCGGCGGCGTGGCGGCGCGACATCGTAATCCGCTCCTATTTCGGCCGCTTGGTGCCGTACTTGGAACGGCGCTGGCGCCGGTCGCTCACGCCCTGGGTGTCGAGCGTGCCGCGAATGACGTGGTAGCGCACGCCCGGCAGGTCCTTGACGCGCCCGCCCCGGATCAGCACCACCGAGTGCTCCTGCAGGTTATGACCCTCGCCGGGAATGTACGTCGTGACCTCGAAGCCATTGGTCAAACGCACGCGCGCCACCTTGCGCAACGCCGAGTTCGGCTTTTTCGGCGTGGTCGTGTAAACCCGCGTGCACACGCCCCGTTTCTGCGGGCACGCCTCCATCGCCGGCACCTTGTTGCGCGCGACCTGACGCCGACGCGGCTTGCGGATCAACTGGTTTATCGTCGGCATAAAACCGCCACCTCTGGCAAAGCGCCGGCCCGCGGGAGTCACGCGACAAAGCAAACAAAGCAAACTGCGTTTGCTTCCCCGGGCTGGTTTCGCCGGCCCTACCGGCATAGCCAAAATTTCGACCGTAGTCGCTGGAGCCGCGTCTAGAACGTGGGTCCTACCACCGGCCCCCAAATGAGCGCGGCATACTATTCACGGACCTTGTTCCCGTCAAGCCATTTCGACGGTGGATTCGGCGGTTTTCCGAGGACTTCGGGCCCCCCGGGCGAACCCGCCGAAGCACCCCCCGCCGGGCCCCCGCGGTTACGCGATCTGCGCCTCCTCGGCACCGTCGCCGGCCAATTCCTGCGCCGCGATCGCCGCCTCTTCGGCCTCGCGTTCGGCCGCGTCCTCGAGTGCGCGGTCGCGCTCCGCCGCCAGCTCGCGCAGGCGCGCCATCACGTTGCCGGTCCCGGCGGGGATGAGGCGGCCGACGATGACGTTTTCCTTGAGGCCGACGAGTTGGTCGACCCGTCCCGCGACCGCCGCCTCGGTGAGCACCCGCGTGGTCTCCTGGAACGACGCGGCCGAGATGAACGAACTGGTTTGCAGCGATGCCTTGGTGATGCCCTGCAGCACCGGCGTCGACGTCGCCGGCTTGCGCCCTTCTTTCGCGGCCCCGGCGTTGACGATGTCGAACTCGCGGCGGTCGACTTGCTCGCCGATCAGGAACGTGGTCTCGCCGGGATCCGAGATTTCCACCTTCTGCAGCATCTGGCGACAGATCACCTCGATGTGCTTGTCGTTGATCTTGACTCCCTGGAGCCGGTAGACCTCCTGGATCTCGTTGACCAGGTAATTGGCCAGCGCCTCGACCCCGAGCACCCTGAGGATGTCGTGCGGCACCCGATTGCCGTCCATCAGGAGGTCGCCCTTCTCGACGTGGTCGCCCTCCTGGACAGTCATGTGCTTGCCCTTGGGCAAGAGGTACTCGACCGGTTCGGCGCCGGCTTCGTCGGGATGGATGATGATCCGCCGCTTGGCCTTGTAATCCTTGCCGAACTCGATGCGCCCCGTGGTCTCGGCGATGACCGCGTAGTCCTTGGGCTTGCGCGCTTCGAACAGCTCGGCCACCCGCGGCAGGCCGCCGGTGATGTCGCGCGTCTTCGACGATTCTCGCGGGATGCGCGCGAGCACGTCGCCGGCGTGGACCTTGGCGCCGTCCTCGACGCTGAGGATCGCGTCGACCGACATGAAGTAGCGCGCCTCGAGACCGGTCGGCAGATGCACCACCTCGCCATCCTTGTCGCGGAGCGTGATGCGCGGGCGCAGCTCGCCGCCGCGCGGCTGCTGCTTCCAGTCGATCACCACCATGTTCGAGATGCCGGTGGCGTCGTCGAGCAGCTCTCGGTACGACACCCCTTCGATCATGTCGACATAGTTGGCGACGCCCTCGCTCTCGGTAATGATCGGTACGGTGTACGGGTCCCACTCGGCAATGCGGACTCCGGCTTTCACCTCGGCGCCGTCGTCGACGAGCAGGCGAGCGCCGTAGGGCACCTTGTACCGCGCGCGCTCGCGATCGTTCTCATCGATCAGCACGACCTCGCAGTTGCGGCCCATCACCACCGGCCGGCCCTCGCTGTCGATCACCACGTTGCGGTTGCGAATCGATACGGTGGCGTCGAACGTCGCTTCGACGTTCGACTGCTCGGCGCCGCGCTGCGCGGTGCCGCCGATGTGGAAGGTGCGCATGGTCAGCTGCGTGCCGGGCTCGCCGATCGACTGGGCGGCGATGACGCCGACCGCCTCGCCGATGTTCACCGGCGTGCCGCGCGCAAGGTCGCGGCCGTAGCACTTGCTGCACACGCCGCCCTCGGTTTCGCAGGTCAGCACCGAGCGGATCGAGATCGCGTTGATCGCGGTCGCTTCGATCTTCTCGATCGCCTGCTCCTCGATCATCTCACCCGCCTTGACGACGACTTTCTTGGCGCCGCGTTTCTTGATCGCGGGATCGATGATATTGACCGCGGCGTAGCGCCCGAGGACGCGTTCGGCAAGCGGCGCGATCACGTCGCCGCCCTCGACGACCGCCCGCACGCTGAGACCTTTCTTGGTGCCGCAGTCTTTCTCGACGATGATGCAGTCCTGGGCGACGTCGACGAGGCGGCGGGTGAGGTACCCCGAGTTTGCGGTCTTGAGCGCGGTGTCGGCGAGCCCCTTGCGGGCGCCGTGGGTGGAGTTGAAGTACTCCAGCACGCTCAGCCCTTCCTTGAAGTTCGAAATGATCGGCGTTTCGATGATCTCGCCCGAGGGCTTGGCCATCAGGCCGCGCATGCCGGCGAGCTGCTTCATCTGCGCCGCCGAGCCGCGAGCCCCCGAATGCGCCATCATGTAGATCGAGTTGAGCGGGTAGGCGCGGCCGGTTTTGGGATCGATCTCGTCGCTGCGCTCGATGCCTGTCATCATCTCTTCGGCGACCTTTTCCGTGCACTGCGCCCAGGCGTCGACCACCTTGTTGTACTTTTCGCCCTGGGTGATCAGGCCGTCGAGGTATTGCTTCTCGAACTCCTTGACCTTGGTGTGGGTCTCGGCGACCAGCGCCTCCTTGGCGGCGGGGACGACCATGTCGTCCTTGCCGAACGAGATCCCGGCGATGCAGGCGTAATGGTAGCCGAGGCCCATGACCCGGTCGGCGAACAGCACGGTCTCCTTCTGGCCGCAATGGCGATACACCAGGTCGATGACCTGGGTGATTTCCTTCTTGGTCAACAGCCGGTTGATGAGGTCGAAGGCAATCGACTTGTGGCGCGGCAGGATTTGCGACAGCAGCATCCTGCCCGGTGTCGTCTCGACCACGCTGGTCGTCGGCTCGCCGTCCGAATCGACGCCCTCGTAACGGCACTTGATGGTCGAATGCAGCGACACCGCGCCGGCGTTCAGCGCGTGCTCCAACTCGCCGACATTGACGAATACCATGCCCTCGCCGGGCTCGCCCTTGATATCCATCGTCAGGTAGTAGAGCCCGAGCACGATGTCCTGCGACGGCACGATGACCGGCTTGCCGTTGGCCGGGCTGAGGATGTTGTTGGTCGACATCATCAGCACGCGCGCCTCGAGCTGGGCCTCGAGCGAGAGCGGCACGTGAACCGCCATCTGGTCGCCGTCGAAGTCGGCGTTGAACGCGGCGCACACCAGCGGATGGAGCTGGATCGCCTTGCCCTCGATCAGCACCGGCTCGAACGCCTGGATGCCAAGGCGGTGCAGCGTCGGCGCGCGGTTCAACAGCACCGGATGCTCGCGGATCACCTGCTCGAGGATGTCCCACACCTCGGGGCGCTCCTTTTCGACCATGCGTTTGGCCGCCTTGATGGTGGTCGCCATGCCGTAGAGCTCGAGCTTCGAGTAAATGAACGGCTTGAACAGCTCGAGCGCCATCTTCTTGGGCAGCCCGCACTGGTGCAGCTTGAGCTCCGGGCCGACCACGATCACCGAGCGCCCCGAGTAATCGACGCGCTTGCCCAACAGGTTCTGCCTGAAGCGTCCTTGCTTGCCCTTGAGCATGTCGGACAGCGACTTGAGCGGCCGCTTGTTCGCGCCGGTGATGACGCGGCCGCGGCGGCCGTTGTCGAACAGCGCGTCGACCGCCTCTTGCAGCATGCGCTTCTCGTTGCGCACGATGATGTCGGGCGCGCGCAACTCCATCAGCCGCTTGAGCCGGTTGTTGCGGTTGATCACGCGGCGGTAGAGGTCGTTGAGGTCCGAGGTCGCGAAGCGGCCGCCGTCGAGCGGCACCAGCGGCCGCAGCTCGGGCGGGAGCACCGGGATGACTTCGAGAATCAACCATTCGGGCCGGTTGCCCGAATTCAGCAGCGTCTCGATCAGCTTGAGACGCTTGACGATCTTCTTGCGCTTGGCCTCCGAGCCGGTCTCGGCAAGCTCGATACGCAAGCTGTCGCGCTCGGCCTCGAAGTCGATCCCCTTGAGGATGTTGCGGATCGCCTCGGCGCCGATGCCGGCCGAGAACGCCTCCTCGCCGTACTCCTCCTGGGCGCGAATGAAGTCCTCTTCGCCCAGAAGCTGGTGCTTTTCCAACGGCGTGAGCCCGGGCTCCATGACCACGTAGCTCTCGAAGTAGAGGATGCGCTCGAGCTCCTTGAGGGTCATGTCGAGAAGCAGACCGATGCGCGAGGGCAGCGACTTGAGGAACCAGATGTGCGCCACCGGAGCCGCCAGCTCGATGTGGCCCATGCGCTCGCGCCGCACCCTCGACTGGATCACCTCGACCCCGCATTTTTCGCACACGATGCCCCGGTACTTCATGCGCTTGTATTTGCCGCACAGGCATTCGTAGTCCTTCACCGGGCCGAAGATGCGCGCACAGAACAGCCCGTCGCGCTCGGGCTTGAAGGTGCGATAGTTGATCGTTTCCGGCTTCTTGACCTCGCCGAAAGACCACGAGCGGATCTTTTCCGGGCTGGCGATCGAGATCTTGATCTCGTCGAAGGTCAGCGGCTTGCTTACCTGGCCGAAAATCTTCATCAACTCGTTCATCTATTCTCTCTCCTCGTCGGCGTCGTCGCGGGCGCCCGCCCGCTCCGGCGCGATCGTCAGTCGCGCTGCCTCAGCTCGACGTTGAGGCCGAGCGCATGCAACTCCTTGACCAGCACGTTGAAGCTTTCGGGGATGCCCGCTTCGAACATGTCCTCACCCTTGACGATCGATTCGTAGACCTTGGTGCGGCCCGAAACGTCGTCGGACTTCACGGTCAGCATCTCCTGAAGCGTGTACGCCGCGCCGTACGCCTCGAGCGCCCACACCTCCATCTCGCCGAAGCGCTGGCCCCCGAACTGCGCCTTGCCGCCCAGCGGTTGCTGTGTCACCAGGCTGTACGGGCCGATCGAACGGGCGTGGATCTTGTCGTCGACCAGGTGATGCAGCTTCATTATGTAGATGTAGCCGACGGTCACCGGCCGGTCGAACGCCTCGCCGGTGCGGCCGTCGATCAAAGTCACTTGGCCCGATTCGCCCAACCCGGCGAGTTTGAGCATGCGCACGATGTCGGCCTCATGCGCCCCATCGAACACCGGCGTCGCCATCGGCACGCCTTCGCGCAGCCTTTCGCCGATGTCGATGATCTGCTCGTCCTTGGCCTTGGCGAACGTCCCACCACGGCTCGGCTCGTCGAAGACCTCGGTCAGGAGTTTGCGCAGGGGCTTCGTCGACGCGCCGCGGCGCGCCGCGTCGACCATCGCGCCGATCTGACGGCCGAGCCCGCGCGCCGCCCATCCGAGGTGGCTTTCGAGGATTTGCCCGACGTTCATTCGCGACGGCACGCCCAACGGGTTGAGCACGACGTCGACCGGGACGCCATCCTCGAGATACGGCATGTCCTCGACCGGGACGATGCGCGAGATGACGCCCTTGTTGCCATGCCGCCCGGCCATCTTGTCGCCCGCCTGGAGCTTGCGCTTCACGGCGATGAATACCTTGACCATCTTGAGCACGCCGGGTTGCAGCTCGGCGCCGCGCTGCAGCTTGTCGACCTTGTCCTGGAAGCGCTTCTCGAGCCGATCGAGGGTCTCGTCGAGATGGCCCTTGAGGCGTTCGATGTCGGCCATCGCCTTGGTGTCCTTGAGACCGATCTGCCACCACTGGCCGCGGCTGAACTGCGACAGCGCGTCCTCGGTGATCCGGGTGTTGGGCTTGAGCCCCTTCGGTCCGCTCGCCGCCATCTTTTTCACCAGCAACGACTTGAGGTCGTTGTAAATGTGGCGTTCGATGATCGCGCGTTCGTCGTCGCGGTCCTTGGCGAAGCGTTCGATCTCCTCGCGCTCGATCGCCATCGAGCGTTCGTCCTTGTCGATGCCGCGGCGCGAGAACACGCGCACCTCGACGATCGTGCCCGAAACCCCGGGCGGCAACTTGAGGCTGGTGTCGCGCACGTCGGAGGCCTTCTCGCCGAAGATCGCGCGCAACAGCTTCTCCTCGGGCGTCATCGGGCTCTCGCCCTTGGGCGTGATCTTGCCGACGAGGATCTCGCCCGCCTGGACCTCGGCGCCGATGTAAACGATGCCCGCCTCGTCGAGGTTCTTGAGCGCTTCCTCGCCGACGTTGGGGATGTCGCGGGTGATTTCCTCCTGCCCGAGCTTGGTGTCGCGCGCCATCACCTCGAACTCCTCGATGTGGATCGAGGTGAAAACGTCGTCCTTGACCAGGCGCTCGGAAATCAGGATCGAGTCCTCGAAGTTGTAGCCGCCCCAAGGCATGAACGCGACCAGCACGTTGCGCCCCAGCGCCAGCTCGCCGAGCTCGATGCTCGGCCCGTCGGCAAGGATCTCGCCGGCGCGGACCCGGTCGCCCACCGTCACCAGGGCCCGCTGGTTGATGCAGGTGTTCTGGTTCGAACGCTGGAACTTCAAGAGGTTGTAAATGTCGACGCCGAGCGAATCGGCTTCGTCCTCCTCGGCGCGCACGACGATGCGCGTGGCGTCGACCTGATCGACCACGCCGCCGCGGCGGGCGACGATCGTGGCGCCCGAATCGCGCGCCACCACACCCTCCATGCCGGTGCCGATGAGCGGCGCCTCGGTGCGGATCAGCGGCACCGCCTGGCGCTGCATGTTGGAGCCCATCAGCGCACGGTTGGCGTCGTCGTTCTCGAGGAATGGAATCAGCGCCGCCGCCACCGAGACGAGCTGTTTGGGCGAGACGTCGACGAAGTCGATGGTGTCGTTGGGCGCGAGCACGAACTCGCCATTGCGGCGGCAGCTCACCAGATCCTCGGTAAAGCGCCCCTTGGCGTCGAGCGCGGCGTTGGCCTGGGCGATCGTGTACTTCCCCTCGTCCATTGCCGACAGATAGACGACCTCGTCGGTGACCCGCCCCTTGACGATGCGGTTGTACGGGCTCTCGATGAATCCGTACTTGTTGACCCGTGCGTACGTGGCGAGGCTGTTGATGAGGCCGATGTTCGGACCCTCGGGCGTCTCGATCGGGCAGATTCGCCCGTAGTGGGTGGGATGCACGTCGCGCACCTCGAAGCCGGCGCGCTCGCGCGTCAGCCCGCCCGGCCCGAGCGCCGAAAGGCGCCGCTTGTGGGTGATCTCGCTCAACGGGTTGGTCTGGTCCATGAACTGCGACAGCTGCGACGAGCCGAAGAATTCGCGCACCGCCGCCGCCGCCGGCTTGGCGTTGATCAGGTCGTGCGGCATGACGCTGTCGATCTCGACCGAGCTCATGCGCTCGCGAATCGCCCGCTCCATACGCAACAGGCCGATGTGGTACTGGTTCTCCATCAGCTCGCCGACCGACCGCACCCGGCGATTGCCGAGATGGTCGATGTCGTCGATCTCGCCGCGCCCGTCCTTGAGCTCGACCAGCGTCTTGACCACGCAGAGGATGTCTTCCTTGCGCAGAGTGCGCACCGTATCGTCGGTATCCAGGTTCAGCCGGGCGTTGAGCTTGACCCGGCCGACCGCCGATAAATCATAGCGCTCGGAGTCGAAGAACAGGCCGTTGAACAGCGTTTCCGAGGTATCCAGCGTCGGCGGCTCGCCGGGGCGCATCACCCGGTAGGTCTCGAGCAGCGCCTCCTCGCGGTTCGAGCACTTGTCGGCCGCCAGCGTGTTGCGGATATAGGGGCCGACGGTGATATGGTCGATGGCGAGCGTCGGCAGCTCGCTCACCCCCGCCGTCTCGAGCGCCTCGATCAGCTCGGCGGTCACCTCGTCGCCCGCCTCGGCGTAAATTTCCCCGGTTTTCCCGTTGACCAGATCGTGGGCGACGTAGCGGCCCTCGAGCGCGGCCAGGTCCACGAGCTGCTCGGTAAGGCCCGAAGTCGCGATCTTTTTGATCTGGCGTGGCGTCATCTTGGCGCCCGCTTGGGCGACAGTCTTGCCGTTGCGGGCGTCGACCAGGTCGCGCGTCAGCTTGGTGCCAGCCATGCGCTCGGCGTGGAACGGCGTTTTCCAGCCCTTGTCGGTGCGGGTGTAAGCGACCGTGCTGTAAAAGAAATCGAGGATCTCCTCGGTCGACATGCCGAGCGCGTACAGCAGCGTCGTGACCGGCATCTTGCGGCGGCGGTCGATGCGCACATAGACCAGGTCCTTGGCGTCGAACTCGAAATCGAGCCACGAGCCGCGGTAGGGAATGACCCGGGCGGCGAACAGGTACTTGCCCGAGGAATGGGTCTTGCCCTTGTCGTGGTCGAAGAACACGCCGGGCGAGCGGTGCATCTGGCTGACGATGACACGCTCGGTGCCGTTGATGACGAAGGTGCCGTTCTTGGTCATCAGCGGCATGTCGCCCATGTAGACGTTCTGCTCCTTGATATCGCGGACATCGCGCTTCTTGATGTCCTCGTCGATGTCGAAAATCCAGAGTTGTAGCGTCACCTTGAGCGGCGCGGCGTAGGTCATGCCGCGTTGCTGGCATTCCTCGACGTCGTACTTCGGCTCCTCGAACTCGTAGCTCACGAAGTGCAGTTCGGCCCGGTCGGAGAAGTCCTTGATCGGGAACACCGCCTTCAACACAGCTTGAAGGCCGGTGTCGGTGCGCTTCTCCGGCGGCCCGTCCATCTGCAGAAACTGATCGTAGGAGCTTTTTTGCACCTCGATCAGGTTCGGCATCGGCGCCACGGAGCGGATGCGCCCGAAGTCCAGGCGCGTACGCTTGCGATCCGAAAAGCTGTATGTCATGCGTGCTCCTCGATTGCTCGTCGGTTATGAGGCACGGCCCGAAGATGGACCCAACAGGTGCGTTGCGCGGCGCTGGCCGCCGCGGCCGGCATGCGTCGCGACCCGCGTCTACTTGACCTCGACCGTCGCGCCCGCGGCCTCGAGCTGCGACTTGATCTTCTCGGCCTCGTCCTTGGAAACGTCCTCCTTGACGGGTTTGGGCGCCGATTCGACGAGGTCCTTCGCCTCCTTGAGGCCGAGCGCGGTGATCGCGCGGACCTCCTTGATCACGTTGATCTTCTTTTCTCCGTAGCTGGCGAGGACGACCGTGAACTCGGTCTTCTCCTCGGCCTCGGCGGCTTCGGCCGCCTGCGCGCCGCCGGCGGCGGCCACCGCCACCGGCACGGCGGCGGAGACCCCCCACTTTTCCTCGAGCATCTTCGAGAGCTCGGCCGCCTCGATCACCGTGAGGCTCGATAGTTCGTCTGCAATCTTGGCCAGATTAGCCATCGGTTTCTCCTTGGGTTTGAACGTTCGTCTCTGGTTCCAGGCCGGTTCGGACGATGCGGCTCATGCCGCCTCCTCGGTGGCCGCATACGCGCCGAGCACCCGCGCCAGCTGACCGCCCGGGGCCTGCAGCACGGCGGCGACCTTGGTCGCGGGCGCGCACACGAGACCGACGATCTTGCCGCGCAGCTCATCGAGCGACGGCAGGCTGGCGAGCGCCTTGACGCGGTCGGCGTCGAGCGTGTCCTCGCCGAGCCCGCCGCCGATAACGATCAGCTTCTCGTTGCCCTTGGCGTAGTCGACCACGACCTTCGCCGCCGCCACCGGATCGTCCGAAAACGCGATCGCGGTCGGCCCCGTAAACAGATCCGAGAGCCCGCTGTAGGGCGTGTCCTCGAGCGCGATCCGGGCGAGCCGGTTCTTGATCACCCGATAGGTCGCGCCCGCCTCGCCCATTTTGCGGCGCAGCGCGACCGCCTCGGCGACCGTGAGCCCCTTTTGGTGAGCGACCACCACCAGGCCGGCGTTGGCAAAGATTTCATGCAACGAAGCAACGATCTCGACCTTTTGCGCTCGTTCCACTGATCGTCTCCACTAAATGAGGCCGGTGCGGCGCCTTGTGGCCCCGGCCGACCCCGCTCGTACAAGAACCCAGCCGGCAAGCCGGCCAAGCCCGGTTCGCCTGTCCCAGAAGTTCAAACCGCGGCCCCGCGCCCACCGACGCGCGACCGTTGGCGTTGACTCCCGTCTGTGCGGGCGGAGCACAACCTTTGAGCCGCGACGAAAGCGCCGCCGCGGCACCCGCGGTCTCGGACAGGTCGGCAAGCAGCCTTGCGGCCGCTTCCCTTCCTCACCCACCGGCCGCACCGGCCGGCAAGCAGAGAAACTCTGTGTGTGTGCGCGCGGCTCATGCGCCGGTCACGCTGGCTATTTCGATCTTGACGCCGACGCCCATGGTCGAGCTGATCGACAGCTTTCTCAGGAACGTGCCCTTCGCGCCCGAAGGCTTCGCCTTGCTGATGGCGTCAACGAAGACGCGGAGGTTCTCGGCGAGCTGCGCCTCGCTGAAGCTCGCCTTTCCGATACCCGCATGGACGATGCCCGCCTTCTCGGCGCGGAACTGGATCTGCCCGCCCTTGGCGGACTTGACCGCTTCGCCGACGTCCTGGGTCACGGTCCCCAGCTTCGGATTGGGCATCAGGCCGCGGGGGCCGAGAATCTTCCCGAGCCGGCCCACCACCGGCATCATGTCGGGCGTGGCGATGCAACGCTCGAACTCTATCTCGCCTTTCTGTACCCGTTCGGCAAGGTCCTCGGCGCCGACCAGGTCCGCGCCCGCCTCCTCGGCCTCGACGGCCTTGGGGCCCTTGGCAAATACCGCGACCCGCATCGTCTTTCCGGTGCCGTGCGGCAGAAGCACGACGCCGCGCACCATCTGGTCGGCGTGGCGCGGGTCGATGCCGAGGCCGATGGCGATCTCGATCGTCTCGTCGAACTTCGCCGTCGCCCGCTGCTTGACCATCTTGACCGCCTCGTCGAGGCGATAGGAGCGCACCGGGTCGATGTCGTCGCGCGCGTCCGCGAGCCGCTTTCCGCTCCTGGCCATGGCGCTACTCCACCACCTCGATGCCCATCGAGCGCGCCGAGCCGGCGACGATACGGCACGCGCCGTCGATGTCGTTGGCGTTGAGATCGGGCATTTTCTGCTCGGCAATCTCGCGCACCTGCGCCATGGTGATCTCGCCTACGGTTTCGCGCCCCGGCTCGCTCGAGCCTTTCTCGAGGCGCGCCGCCTTCTTGATGAAGTAGCTCGCCGGCGGCGTCTTGGTGATGTACGCGAAGCTGCGGTCGGCGTAGACCGTGACCACCACCGGAATCGGCATGCCCGGCTCCCTGTCCTGCGTCTCGGCGTTGAACGCCTTGCAGAACTCCATGATGTTCAGGCCGCGCTGGCCGAGCGCCGGGCCGATCGGCGGCGACGGGTTTGCTTTCCCCGCCGGCACCTCGAGCTTGATATAACCGACGATCTTCTTTGCCATAGGTGTCCCTCACTCCGCTAAGGTCGCGGTGCGGCCATGGCGAGCCTCCCGCGATGCATGACGCCCCGACGAGGGGCGGCAAATCGAATTTCAGGTCTTTTCGACCTGTGCGTACTCGAGCTCGACGGGGGTCGGCCGGCCGAAGATCGACACTGCCACTTTGACCCGCGCGCGCTCCTCGTCGACCTCCTCGACGAGACCGTTGAACGACGTGAACGGCCCGTCGCAGACGCGCACTGTCTCGCCGATCACGAAGCTGATCAGCGACTTGGGCCGTTCAACGCCCTCCTGCACCCGATGGACGATGCGGTCGGCCTCGGCGTCCGAGATCGGCACCGGCCGGCCGCCGCTGCCGAGAAAGCCGGTGACCTTCGGCGTGTTCTTCACCAGGTGCCAGGTCTCGTCGTTGAGCTCCATCTTCACCAGCACGTAGCCGGGAAAGAACTTGCGCTCGGTCGAAACCTTCTGGCCGCGGCGCATCTCGATGACTTCCTCCGAGGGCACCAGCACCTCCTCGAACATGTCGGCGAGGCCCTTGATCTGCGCCTGTTCGCGGATCGTCTGCTCGACCTTGTGCTCGAGGCCCGAATAGACGTGGATGATGTACCACCGGATGGCCATCGAATTAGCCTCCGAGCCCGAGGATCGCACGCACGCCGGACGACAGAATTTGATCGACGATCAGGAAGAAGACCGCCATCACAGCCACCATTACGAACACCATGCCGGTGGTCACCGCAGTTTCCTTGCGAGTCGGCCAGGTTACCTTCGAAACTTCCTGGCGGACCTGCCGGATCAGTTCGTTCGGCGACGTCCTAGGCATCGTTTTCATGCCCCCTTGCAACCGCTCCCCCGAACCCATCGCGGCGCGCCGCGATGGCAGGAGTGGAGGGACTCGAACCCACAACCCCCGGTTTTGGAGACCGGTGCTCTGCCAATTGAGCTACACTCCTCGAGGCGCCCGCCGCGGCGGGCTACTCGATGACCTCGACGACGACGCCGGCGCCGACGGTGCGGCCGCCTTCGCGGATGGCGAAGCGCAAGCCCTGGTCCATCGCGATCGGCGCGATCAGCTCGACCATCATGGTCACGTTGTCGCCCGGCATCACCATCTCGATGCCCTCGGGCAGCTCGACGTTCCCGGTCACGTCGGTGGTGCGGAAATAGAACTGGGGCCGGTATTTGGTGAAGAACGGCGTGTGCCGGCCACCCTCCTCCTTGGTCAGCACGTAGGTTTCCGCCTTGAACTTGGTGTGCGGCGTGATCGACCCCGGCTTCGCCAGCACCTGGCCGCGCTCGACCTCGTCGCGCTTGGTGCCGCGCAACAGAACCCCGATGTTGTCGCCCGCCTGGCCCTGGTCGAGCAGCTTGCGGAACATCTCGACCCCCGTGCACACCGTTTTCTCGGTCTCGCGGATACCGACGATCGCCACCTCCTCGCCGACCTTGACCACACCCTGCTCGACCCGCC
>JACZUY010000100.1 GCA_022572945.1 Pseudomonadota bacterium | reverse complement strand
GGCCTCGTCCTCGCCCCTCGACATGGCGAGCAGGTCGCCCACCGCAAGCGATTCGCCGACGCGCGCCAGCGCCTCGCGCCGCACCAGCGCGGCGAGGCGTTTGGAGAGCGCGCCCTCGGGCTCGGCGGGAAACGCGGCCATCAGCATGTCGGCGACGATCAGGCCGAGCACGCGGTCGCCGAGGAACTCGAGCCGCTCGTAGCCGCCGCCCCCGCGCGCGCTCGGATGGGTCAGCGCCTCGGCGAGCAACGCCGGACGGGCGAAGTCGTGGCCGAGAATCTCGGCGGCGAGGCGGGCGGCGTCTTCGCTGTTCACCCGATCGTGTCGAAGATGCGGCCGAAGCGCGTGGCGCCGAACCACTTCCACACCTCCCAGATCGCCGCCTCGCCGTTGGTCGAGAAGAAGATCATATCGGCGCGGCCGACGAGGTTCTCGGCCGGAACGAAGCCGACGCCGCTGGCGTTGGGCACGCGGCTGTCCGACGAGTTGTCGCGGTTGTCGCCCATGGCGAAATAATGCCCCTCGGGCACGGTGTAGACCATGGTGTTGTCGAGAGAGCCGTGCGCATCCATGTCGAGCACGTTGTAGCTGACGCCGCTGGGAAGCGTTTCGACGTACTGCGGAACACGGGACACGTTGCCGTACGCGTTGGTCTCCACATAGTCCTCGACGCGCTCGCGCGGGACCATCTCGCCATTGAGGTAGAGCACGCCTTCGCGCACCTGAATCGTGTCGCCGGGCAGGCCGATGATGCGCTTGATGTAATCGGTCGAATTGTCGCGCGGCAGCTTGAACACGGCGACGTCGCCGCGCTCGGGCGAGTCGAAAAAGATGCGCCCCGAAATCAGCGGCAGGCCGAGCGGCAGCGAGTGGCGGCTGTAGCCGTACGAGGCCTTCGAGACGAACAGATAATCGCCGATCAGGAGCGTCGGCTTCATCGAGCCCGAGGGAATGTTGAACGGCTCGTACGCGGCGGTGCGCACCACGAGCGCGATCAGAACGGCATAGATGACCGTCTTGACGGTCTCCCAAAGGCCGCCGGATTCTTTTTTATCTGACATTAACTCCGCCATTTAATTTACGATCAACAAGACGTTTTCTAGGCCCCATGCCGTCCAGACGTGCACGGTGTCACGGGACCTCGGCCGGGAGCGCGGAAATCAGCACGATGGCCTGCGCCATGGGGTCGTCGTCGGTGATCGTGAGGTCGATCCGCGCCGTCATGCCCGCGGGCGTCATCTCGGAGAGGCGCTCGGCCGCGCCGCCGGTGAGCCGCATCGTCGGCTGGCCCGACGGCAGGTTGACGACGCCGAGGTCGCGCCAATAGACGCCGCGGCGGAATCCCGTGCCGAGCGCCTTGGCGCACGCCTCCTTGGCGGCGAACCGGCGGGCGTAGCTCGCGGCGCGGTGGGCGCGGCGGTCGCACTTATGGCGCTCGACCTCGGTGAAGACCCGTCGGGTGAAGCGGTCGCCGAAACGGTCCAGCGTGCGCGCGACGCGGTGGATGTCGACAATATCGCTGCCTAGCCCCAGAATCATGACGCGGCGCGCTCAGGCGCTGCGCGCGCCCCCGGCCTCGGCGCGCGACCTGTCCATCAGCGCGCGCATGCGTTTGATGGCGCTGTCGAGGCCGCTGAAAATCGCCTCGCCGACGAGGAAATGGCCGATGTTGAGCTCGACGATGGTGGGGATCGCCGCCACCGCCGCCACCGACTCGAACGTCAGGCCGTGTCCGGCGTGGCACTCGAGGCCCAGCCGCTCCGCCGCCGCCGCCGCGGCGGCGAGACGCTCGAACGCGGCCTCGCGTTCCGCCCCGGCCGGCGCATCGCAATAGACGCCGGTGTGAAGCTCGACCACCGCGGCGCCGATCTCGCTGGCCGCGCCGAGCTGGGCCTCGTCGGGATCGACGAACAGCGACACCCGGATGCCGGCATCGCCCAGGCTCTTCACGTAAGGCGCGAGATGGTCGAAGCCGGAGACCACGTCGAGACCGCCCTCGGTGGTCACCTCCTTGCGTTTCTCGGGCACCAGGCAAGCGGCGTGGGGACCATGGCGAAGGGCGATTGCCAGCATTTCCCCGGTCGCCGCCATCTCCAGGTTGAGCGGAAGATCGATCTCGCGGCTGAGACGGTCGATGTCGCCGTCCGAGATGTGGCGCCGGTCCTCGCGCAGATGCGCGGTGATGCCGTCGGCGCCAGCGCCCGCCGCCGTCCGCGCCGCGCGCACCGGATCGGGATGGCGACCGCCGCGCGCGTTGCGAATCGTGGCCACGTGATCGATGTTGACGCCAAGACGCAGATAACGGCTCATCATTTCCCTTCCTTTCCCGCCGACTCGCCGATCGCCTTCGGCTCATCGCTTTCCCGCGCCCCACGGCGCCTCGCCCGTCTCCGGTCGCGAAGCGCCTGGTAATCGAAGACGATGCGCCACACCACCGCGTAAAACGCCACCCAAACCACGATGACGGCGGGCAACGCACCGACGCTCATGGGCAGCAGTATCGCCCGCGGGTGGTCAAATATATACGTCAACGTAAGCGTTTCGGAAAGGGCGTCGCCCGGCTCACACCCGATCATCCAGCAGCCAACGCGATAGATGCCGACCCAGATGAAGGGAAAGGTCCAGGGATTGCCCACCGCAGTGCCGATCAACGCGGCGACGATGCTGCCGCCGATGATCCAGGCGACCAACACCGCGCCGACGAAATGAAAGCCGATATAGGGTGTGAACGACATCGCCGCGCCACACGCGAAGCCCGCGGCGATCGAATACGGCGTGCCCGGCAACCGGCGGAGCCGATGGTACGTGTAGGTTCCCGCCCGGCGCCATCCCTTCGCCGGCCAAAACAGTTGCTTCGCCCGCGCGAACACCGAAAGCCCCTTGCGGCGCCGGAACATGCCGCCCGCTTCAGGAAAGCGTACGCGTTCCCGGCTTGACGGCGGGCAGCGCCGCGAGCTCGGGGGGCAAGGCGTCGGGTTCGTAGACCGGCACGCTCAGGCGGGCGAGCGACACCAGCGGCACGCCGAGATCGGCGGCGCCGTCGCTGCGGTCGATGAGGCAGCTCGCGGCGATGACCCGGCCGCCGTTCGCATCGACGCACGCGACGCACTCGCGCGACGATTTGCCCGTCGTGACCACGTCCTCCGCCATCAGCACGCGCGCGCCCGCGGCGAGCTCGAAGCCGCGGCGCAGCTCGAACACGCCGTTGACGCGTTCGGCGAACATCGCCGGGACGCTGAGCTGGCGGCCCATCTCGTAACCGACGATCACGCCGCCCATCGCCGGCGAGACGACGGCGTCGAGCGCGTCCGCTCCGACCTCGGCGACGACCTTTTCGGCCAGGGCGCGGCACAGCCGTTCGCCGCGGTGCGGCTCCATCATCACCCGCGCGCACTGCAAATAGACCGGGCTGTGCAGCCCCGAGGTGAGCAGGAAATGGCCCCGCAGCAGAGCGCCGGCCTGGCGGAACTCTTCCAGCACCTGGTCGTGCGTCATCGTCATGCGGCTGCCGGCGCTGTTGGTGTTCCGCCCCAAGTACTCACTTTCATGGTTCCGTGCCGCGTACGACGGCCTGCCGAGGATGCCCGGCCAGGCGCGGGGCGCGCCGTGATGCCGGGCGCATCACAAGCGGCCCGCAACGCCGCCGGGGGCCTCGGCAGGTCGCCCTTCGGGTCGCTTTTCCCGCTCCCTCGGGGCGTCGGGAATGCTTGGCGATGCCCCGCATCGCCGCCGCATCCCCTCCTGCCGAGGAAACGGGAAAAGCGATCGTACGTGACACGGAATCATGAAAGGGAGTACTAACCGCGCGCCCGCTCGACCGAGTTGATCGTCGGCGTGACGCGCAGGGCGGCGATGATGTTGGTGAGATGCTTGACGTCCTGCACCTCGATATCGACGAGCATCTCGAAGAAGTCGGTGGAGCGGTTGGTGATCTTGAGGTTGCTGATGTTGCCGAGGTTCTTGGCGATCACCGTCGACAGGCTGCCCAAGCTGCCGGGCTCGTTCATCACCACGATGTTGATGCGGCCAAGGTGGATGCCGATGGATTCCGGATCCTGGTCCCAGGCGACGTCGAGCCATCGTTCCGGGCTCTCGGTAAACGATTCGAGGGTTTCGCAATCGATCGTGTGGATCGTCACCCCCTTGCCGGTGGTGACGATGCCGACGATGCGGTCGCCGGGCAACGGATGGCAGCAGCCCGCGAAGTGCATCGCCATGCCGGGGATCAGACCGCGAATCGAAACCGCGTGCTCGCCCGCCTCGGCGCGCTTCGCGCGACGCCTGGTCAACGATACGACCTTGCCTTCCTTGAGCTTGAGATCGGGAAAGACCTGTTCGATGACCTTGCGGCCGGTGATAACGCCTTGGCCGACGGTGGCGTAGAGGTCGTCCACCGTCTTGAATTGGAGCGTCTTGAGCACGCGTTGCAGTGCACGCTTGGAAAATTTGTGGCCGACCACGCGAAAACCTTTCTGCACGATGGCGCGGCCGAGGTCGACGTATTGCGCCCGCTGTTGCAGACGGACGAAGCGCCGTATGCGGCTGCGCGCCTTGCCGGTGACGACGAAGCGCTCCCAGGTGGGCGACGGCGTCTGCGCCTTGGAGCAGACGATCTCGACCTGGTCGCCGTTGTGCAGAAGCGTTCTCAACGGCTTCATCCGCCCGTTGATCTTGGCCCCGACACAGGTGTCGCCGACCTCCGAATGAACCGCGTAGGCGAAGTCCACCGGGGTCGCCCCCCGCGGCAGGGCGATCAGGTCGCCCTTGGGCGTGAAGCAGAACACCTGGTCCTGGTACATTTCGAGCTTGGTGTGCTCGAGGAACTCCTCGGGGTCCGAGGCATGCTCGAGGATTTCGAGCAGTTCGCGAATCCAGCGATATTGCCGCCCCTCCGGGCGCGCCAACGCGCCGCTCAGCTGCTTGAAGTGCCAGTGGGCGGCAACGCCGTACTCGGCGAATTCGTGCATTTCCCGGGTGCGGATCTGAATCTCGATCCGCTGGCTTTCGGGCCCGATCACCGTGGTATGAATCGACTGATAGCCGTTCGACTTGGGCGTCGAGATGAAATCCTTGAAGCGGCCCGGCACCACGCTGTACGCGCCGTGAACGACGCCGAGCGTCTGGTAGCATTTGGCCACCGATTCGACGACCACGCGGAAGGCGACGATGTCGGAGAGCTGTTCGAACGCAATGTTCTTGCGCTGCATCTTGCGCCAGATCGAATAGGGCTGCTTTTCGCGCCCGGAAACCGCCGCCACGACATCGGCCTTCGCCAGCGTGCGCTCGAGCTCGGCGGCGATGCGCGGCACCTGGTTTCCACCCTCGTCGCGCAGGAACTCGAGCCGGGCGATGACCGAATCGCGCGCGTCCGGGTTGATCTCGGCGAAGGCGAGGCCCTCGAGCTCGTCCTTCATCCCCTGCATGCCGATGCGCTCGGCGAGCGGCGCGAAGATTTCCATGGTCTCGCGCGCGACGCGCTTGCGTTTCTCGGAGTCGTCGACGAACTGCAGCGTGCGCATGTTGTGCAGGCGATCGGCGAGCTTGACGAGGAGCACGCGAATGTCCTCGGACATCGCCAGCAACAGCTTGCGGAAGTTCTCGGCCTGCTTGGTCCGGTCCGACTGGAGCTCGAGGCGGGTCAGTTTGGTGACGCCGTCGACGAGCTGCGCGACCTCGTCCCCGAACAAATCGCGGATCTCATCGAGCGTGACGCCGGTGTCCTCGACCGTGTCGTGCAGCAGCGCGGTGATGATCGTCGCGCAGTCGAGGCGGATGCCGGTGAGTATGCCCGCGACCTCGATGGGATGTGAGAAGTAAGGATCGCCCGACGCGCGCCGTTGCGACCCATGCGCCTTCATGGCGAAGACGTAACCGCGGTTCAGGGCGTCTTCGTCGGCATTGGGATCGTAGGCTTTTACCCGTTCAACAAGCTCGTACTGACGAATCAAGGGCCCTCTTTCCGGCCGGTAGCGACGGCTGCTCTGTTCCTTCGGTCCGCCGTGATCCCGCTCCGGGTCCAGCCCCGGCGCGGCCGACCGGCGGATCAGGCGTCCTCGCCCCCGGCTCCCGCTTTGCTGGCTGCCGCGTCGTCCGCATCTTCCGGCGCTTCCGGCGCAAGCGCCTCGCCGACGTTTTCGCCGTCGGACGTTTCCACGTCGGTGTCAGCGCCTTCGGACGCTTCCGCCTCGACGTTGGCATCTTCGGGCGCTTCCGCCTCGACGGCCGTGCCTTCGGACGCTTCCGCTTTGGCGTCAGCGCCTTCGGGCGTTTCCGCCTCGACGGGCGCCGGCGGCGCGGTGCGGAGCTCGCCCCGGGCGTCGCCGGTAAACTCCGCCCACTCCTTCTCGGCCTTGGCAAGGATCGCCATGCTGTCGTCTTCGGGCTCGTCCACTTCAACATACTTCTGCAAGGTGAAGACCAGCGAATCGTGCAGCTCTTCAAGGTCGATCGTCGCTTCCGCGATCTCGCGCAGCGCGATCACCGGATTCTTGTCGTTCTCGCGTTCGATCGTCGGCGTGGTCCCGGCCGAAAGGTCGCGCGCGCGCTGGCTCGCCAGCAAGACGAGTTCGAAGCGGTTGGGTACTTTTATGATGCAGTCTTCAACGGTAACGCGGGCCATACGAAGTTTCTCCAAGCACGTTCATGACTTAAGTCATGTAGTATCTTGGCTGCAAAATTAAAGCAAGGATACGAGCCGGTTCGAAAATCCGCCGCGGTGGGTATCAGGGCAACGGCTCGGCTACCTGCCCGGCGGGAAGATCGGCGATGAGGTCGCCGACCGGCCGCTCGATCCTCGGGTGCCGCCACGCCGGCGCGACCTCCGCCAGCGGCAACAGCACGAAGGCGCGCTCGTGCAGGCGCGGATGCGGAAGTTCGGGCGGCTCGGCGCCGTCGCGCAGAATGCCCCGATAGTCCAGGAGATCGAGGTCGAGACATCGCGCCGACCACCGGCCTCCGCGCACACGGCCGAAACGGCGTTCGACCTCGCCAAGCGCCGCGAGCAGGCTTGTCGGGTCGCGCATGGTTTCGATCGCGGCGACGCCGTTGACGAACCACGGCTGGTCGGACGGCGGCAGCGGGGCGCTCCGGTACCACCGTGAGCGCCGCACCACCGTGACGGCGAACTCGGCGAGGGCTTCGAGCGCCGCCTCGCAGGTTTCGCGCGGCGGACCAATGCGCGAGGGAAGATTCGCGCCGAGCCCGATCAAAATGGGGCTCTCGGGTGGATTTATACCGGCGGCCATTAGGATCGACTCATAGTGACCGCTGGCAAGCGCGCCAGCTTTGATCGCAAGAATTGGGCGCCGCCGCTAATGCTTGCGTCAAGGCTGCGTGCCGATTTGAACGCCGATCGGTCATTCTTGATGACCGATGGTATTACATGCGCTCTTGTAGCCATGGATAAAACGCCTTAAATATTCACCACAATTTCAAACATGCCGGGTCTATACCGCCCGGGGGGAATACGGCGCCGCCGGTCAAGGCGGCGAGCAGGGTAAGGATTTATGACTATGACCATTCATCCGCAAGAGCGGATTGGCCTGTTCATCGACGGGGCCAATTTGTACGCGGCCACACGGGCGCTTGGCTTCGACATCGATTTCAAGCGACTGTTGGAATTATTCGAGGCCCAGGGCCGTTTGATTCGGGCCTTCTACTATACGGCGTTGATCGAAGACCAGGAGTACTCGCCGATCCGTCCGCTCATCGATTGGCTGGACTACAACGGCTACACCATGGTCACCAAGCCGACCAAGGAGTTCACCGACTCCGCCGGCCGGCGGAAGATCAAGGGCAACATGGACATCGAGCTGGCCGTCGACGTGATGGAGATGGCCGCTCACCTCGACCATGTGATCCTGTTTTCGGGCGACGGCGATTTCCGCCGTCTGGTCGAAGCGGTCCAGGGCCAGGGGTTGAGGGTGAGCGTCGTCAGCACCGTGCGGTCCCAGCCGCCGATGATCGCCGACGAGCTGCGCCGGCAGGCGGACTGCTTCATCGAGCTTCAGGACCTCGAGCCCGACATCGCGCGCGAATTGCCGCCGCGCGACGAGGCCGCTGTCCTCGCCCGCGGTTGAACCAACGTCCCGCCGCGGCGGGGAACCGGTGACGCCCCGGCGTTCGCAGCCGGAGCGGCTGCTCCCGCCTTCGCGTAGCCCGCTTCGGCGGGCGAAGGAAGGTCGGCCGAGCGGGCCGCCGGGGCGCGATTGCCCGTCGTGCCCCCGGCTGGTGCGCTTTCGCGCCGCCGCGCGGGCGGCCCATCCCGGCTGGCACAACGCCCCGGTCGACTCGTTCGGCCCCGCCGGCGCCCGACTGCTGGTGGTTGGGCTCGCGCCGGGCCTCAAGGGCGCCAACCGCACCGGCCGCCCGTTCACCGGCGACGTCGCGGGCGATCTGCTTTACGTCGTCCTGGCCGACTTCGGCTTCGCCCGAGGCGACTATGCCGCCCGCGCCGACGACCGCCTGCGGCTTCTCGACTGCCGCATCACCAACGCGGTGCGTTGCGTTCCGCCCGAGAACAAGCCGGTCGCCGCCGAGGTCAACGCCTGCCGGCGCTTTCTCCGGGCCGAGATTGACGGCATGCCGAACCTTCGGGTGATCCTCGCGCTCGGCACCCTGGCCCATTCCGCGGTGCTGCGCACGCTCGGGCTGCGGGTCGCGTCGGCGCGGTTCCGCCACGGCGCGCTGCACGCGCTTGCCGGCGGCCTGACCCTCGCCGACAGCTACCATTGCTCGCGCTACAACACCAACACCGGACGCCTTACCGAGACGATGTTCCGCGACGTGTTCGCGAACGTCCGCGACAGGCTCGACCACGGGGACTGACGAAGGCGTCCGCTCTCCGCGCGCTACGACTTCTCCCTCATCAGCCGCGCCTTGTCGCGCTGCCAGTCGCGCTCCTTGGTGGCGGCGCGCTTGTC
>JACZUY010000099.1 GCA_022572945.1 Pseudomonadota bacterium | reverse complement strand
GCGTTGGCGCTTTCCGGCGGCGAGCGGCGGCGCGTCGAGATCGCCCGGGCGCTCGCCTCGCAGCCGAGCTTCATGCTGCTCGACGAGCCACTCGCCGGCATCGACCCGATCGCCGTGGCCGACATCCGCGATTTGGTGTCGCACCTCAAGGATCGCGGCATCGGGGTGCTGATCACCGACCACAACGTGCGCGAGACGCTCGAAATCATCGACCGCGCCTACATCCTGCACGACGGCATGGTGCTGATGGAAGGCGCGCCTTCCGAAATCGTCGACAACGAGGACGTCAGACGGGTTTACCTGGGCGAGCGCTTCAGCCTTTAACCGGCGGCGACGATGGCGCTTACCCCGCGACTTGAGCTGCGCCAGTCCCAGACGCTGGTGATGACGCCTCAATTGCAGCAGGCGATCAAGCTGCTGCAATTGACCAACCTCGAACTTACCGCCTACGTCGACAACGAAATCGAACGCAACCCGCTGCTCGAGCGCGACGAGCGCGACGAGAGCGACGACGACGCGCCGCCCGCGCCCGAGGCCGCCAAGCCGGGCGAGAGCGACGACCCGGTGCTCGGCGCCGAGTACGACAATCTGTGGACCTCGGACGGCGTCGGCGACCAGATCGGGCCGGCGGCGGCGGAGTCGTGGCGCGGCGCGGGCAACTCCGGCGGTGCGGCGATCGACCAGGCCCCGGCCGGCGCGATCGGCTTCCGCGAGCACGTGCTGAACCAGCTCATGGTCGAGCTCACCGACCCGGTCGATCGGGTCATCGGCGTGCACCTCGCCGACATGCTCGACGACGCCGGTTACCTGGAGGGCGCGCTCGAGCCCGTCGCCGAGCGGCTGGGCTGCGGCGTCGCCCGCATCGAGGCGACGCTCGAGCGGCTGCAGCGTTTCGAGCCGACCGGCGTGTTCGCCCGCAGCCTCAAGGAATGTCTGGCGTTGCAGTTGCGCGAACGCGACCGCCTCGACCCCGCCATGCAGGCGATGCTCGACAACCTCGATCTCCTCGCCGGGCAGAACCTCCGCGAGCTCAAGCGGCGGTGCGGCGTCGACGACGAGGACCTCGACGACATGCTCGCCGAGATCCACGCGCTCGATCCCAAGCCCGGGCTCGCCTTCGGCGGCGACGCGACCGTGGCGGTGATGCCCGACGTGTACGTGCGCCAGAGCGCGGACGGCGGCTGGACGGTCGAACTCAACAACGCGACCCTGCCCAGGGTGCTGGTCAACGAACGCTACTACGCCCGCGTCAGCCGCGGCGCCCGGTCGAAAGGGGAGAAAGCCTATCTCTCCGAGTGCCTGCAATCGGCCAATTGGCTGGCGCGGTCGCTCGACCAGCGGGCGAACACGATTCTTCGCGTGGCGAGCGAGCTGGTGCGCCAGCAAGAGGCGTTTCTGACCCACGGCGTGCAGCACCTCAGGCCGCTGGTGCTGCGCAACATCGCCGAGGCGATCGAGATGCACGAAAGCACGGTCAGCCGCGTCACCGCCAACAAATACATGGCGACGCCGCGCGGGTTCTTCGAGATGCGTTACTTCTTCACCAGCGCCATCCCCGGCCGCGACGGCGAGGCGCATTCGGCCGAGGCCGTGCGCGACCGCATCAAGCGGCTCATTGACGCCGAAGACGCCGCGCGGACCCGGTCCGACGAACGCCTCACCGAAATCCTCAAGAGCGAAGGAATCGACATCGCCCGCCGCACCGTCGCCAAGTACCGCGAGGCCATGGGCATCGCCTCGTCGACGCGGCGCCGGCGCGCCAAGGCCGGACCTCTTCGCTGATGGGTGCGGGCCAGGGCAGGCGGCTATTCGGCCCGGCGCATCGGCCCCGGGCCACGCGGCGCGCCACGTGGTATTGACTCGGCCTAGGGTGGGAACTATGGTCCTGCCCCTTCGCGGACCCACTTCAACGCCCCGCGTACGCCACCGGGAATCGACCGACTCACGATCAGTGTTCGGAACTCAACCGGCATGCAGATAACGGTAACCGGCCATCAGATCGACGTCGGTGATGCGCTGCGCGACCGCGTCGAATCGCGGCTCAGCGACGGTGTCGGCAAGTATTTCGAATCGGCCATTGATGGACACGTCGGCTTCTCGCACGAGGGCCCGCTCTATCGCACCCACATCCGGGTTCACGTCGGCAAGGGCATGATCTGGGAAAGCCACGCCGACCACGCCGACATCGATTTCAGCTTCAACGCCGCGTTCGCGCATCTCGAGAAGCAGCTTCGCCGCCACAAGCGCAAGCGGCGCGGCCATCACCAGACCGGGGATGGACTCGCCCCCGGACGCCCGGCATAGCGGCGCGAGCCATGGAAATCACTGACCTGGTCAGCATCGAGGGCGTCGTCGCCGATCTGAAGGCGACCAGCAAGAAACAGGCCTTGCAGGATCTGGCGCACCGTGCCGCCGACGTGACCGGACTCCACGAGCGGGCGATTTTCGACACCCTGCTCGAGCGCGAACGGCTGGGCACCACGGGCGTCGGGCTCGGCATCGCCATTCCGCACGGCAAGATGGCCGACCTCGATCGCCTCTATGGGGTGTTCGCAAGGCTCAATAATCCGGTCGACTTCGACGCCGTCGACGACCAGCCCGTCGATCTGATCTTTCTCTTGCTCGCGCCCGAATCGGCGGGCGCCGACCACCTGAAAGCGTTGGCACGGGTTTCGCGGCTTCTGCGCGACCAGTCGGTTTGCGAGAAGCTGCGCGGCTCGGATACTCCCGCGGCGATATACGCGCTGCTCACCGAATCGACGACCAGCCACGCCGCCTGAAGCGCGCCGCCCCTCCCGCACCGGCGAGGTATGGGGTGCGATTGACAGGGCCGGGCCGACGGACCACCCTGCCGCCATGACCAGCCAGGTTCACGGCACTTGCGTCGCGGTCGCGGGCGTCGGCGTCCTGTTGCGCGGCCCCCCGGGCAGCGGCAAGTCGGACCTCGCGCTCCGTCTCATCGACCGCGGCGCCGCGCTCGTGGCCGACGATCGCGTCACCCTCCGGCGCGAGGATGACGGCATCGTCGCCAGCGCCCCGGCGGCGCTCGCCGGCCTCATCGAGGTGCGCGGCGTGGGCGTCGCCCGCGTGCCCTCCATCGCCCGCGCCCGCATCGGCGTCGTCGTCGATCTGGTCGACGCCGCGGCGGTCGAGCGGCTGCCCGATCGCACCGGCTGCGAGCTGCTCGGCGTTGACGTGCCGCAATACCGGCTCGACGCCTTCCAGGCGTCGGCCTGCGCCAAGGTTCGCCTCGCCGCGCAAGCGGTGAACGAGGATACGCTGAGCGAGCCATGACCGCGCCAGGCACGGCCGCCGCAAACCGCGGGCCGCGGCAGCGCGCCCGGCTGGTGCTGGTGACCGGCATGTCGGGGGCAGGCAAGACGATCGCGCTCAAGGCGCTCGAGGACATCGGCTACGAGGCGCTCGACAACCTACCGCTGTCGTTGCTTTCCGCGGTCATCGAGCCGGCCGCCCGCGACAGCGGCGCGGTCGCCGTCGATATCGACGTTCGCACGCGCGATTTCGACGTCGACACGTTCGCCGCCCACGTCGCGCCGTTGCTCGCCGGCGCCGACATCGACGCGCGGCTGCTGTTCGTCGACTGCGACGACGAGATGTTGCGCCGGCGCTACACCGCGACCCGCCGCCGCCATCCGCTCGCCGGCGACCGGCCGGTGATCGACGGCATCCGGCTCGAGCGTCAGGTGATCGAACCGTTGCGCGCCCGCGCCGATCTGGTCATCGACACGACCGACCTCGCCGAGGGCGAGCTCAGGCGAACCGTCGCCGACACCTTCGCGCTCGACGACGGCCCCGCGCTCCGGGTGTTCGTTACCTCGTTCTCGTATCGCCACGGCCTGCCGCGCGACGCCGACCTGGTGTTCGACGTCCGCTTCCTCGCCAACCCGCACTACGAGCCGCGGCTCAAGCCGCTGACCGGGCTCGACGCCGGGGTCGGCGAATTCATCGCCGCCGACCCCGGCTTCGAACCGTTCTTCGCCAGCCTGACGGCGATGCTGCTGCCGTTGCTGCCGCGCTACGAGGGCGAAGGCAAGAGCTACCTCACCATCGCCGTCGGCTGCACCGGGGGCCGCCACCGTTCGGTCTTCGTCGCCCGGCGGCTCACCGACCTGCTGGACGACCGCGGCTTGTGGGTGCGGGTGCGGCATCGCGACCTCGACCGGGCGGCCGAATAACAAGGCAAACGGGGTGAACACGCGATGATTGGATTGGTCCTGGTGACCCACGGCCGGCTGGCGGAGGAGTTCGTCGCCGCCACCGAGCACGTCGTCGGCCCGCAGGCCAACGTCCGCACCGTCTGCATCGGCCCCGACGACGACATGGAGCAGCGGCGCAACGATATCCTCCGCGCCGTCGACGAGGTCGACGACGGCGCCGGCGTCATCCTGCTGACCGACATGTTCGGCGGCACCCCGTCGAACCTGGCGATCTCGGTGATGGACAGGGCCAATGTCGAGGTCATCGCCGGCATGAACCTGCCGATGCTGATCAAGCTGGCCAGCGTGCGCGAGTCGGAAGGCCTGGCAGCTGCGGTCTCGAACGCGCGCGATGCCGGCCGCAAGTACATCAACGTGGCGAGCATCCTGCTCAACGGCGAGACATGACCCCGCCGCCCGACGCCGACGCCGTGCCTTCCCCCGCGATTCACCGCACTGTTGTGATCAAGAACGAGCGCGGGCTGCACGCCCGGGCCGCCGCCAAGTTCGTCGAAACCGCGGGCGCTTACGAGGCCGAGATTTCGGTGCGCAAGGGAACGACCGTGGTCTCGGGACTCTCGATCATGGGGCTGATGATGCTCGCCGCGGGCCCCGGGTGCGCGCTCGAACTCATCGTCCGGGGGCGGCAGGCGCGCGCGGCGGCCGACGCGCTCGCCCGCCTGGTCGCCGCCAGGTTCGAGGAGGACTGACCGATGACGGCGAAGAGCGACGGCGCCAGCGAGCAGCGGTTCGGCGGGCTCGGCGTCTCCCCCGGCATCGCCATCGGGCCCGCGCACGTGGTCGAACCCGGCGCGATCGAGGTGCCGACCTACGGCATCGACGCGGGCGACGTCGACGCCGAACGCGCGCGCTTCGCCCGCGCCGTCAGCCGCGCCCGCAAGCAGGTCGAGAAGCTGCGCGCCAAGGCGGCCACGCTGCCCGGCAGCGCCGCCGAGGAGCTCGGCTATCTGTTGAACGCGCACGCGCAGATGCTGGCCGATTCGCGGCTCGTGCGGGGCGTCGAGCGACGCATCTCGGAGGAGCGGATCAACGCCGAGGCCGCGGTCGCCGAAGAGCTCGCGCAGATCGCCCAGGCGTTCGCCGATATGGAGGACGACTACCTCGCCGCCCGCATCCAGGACGTCCGCGACGTCGGCGGCCGGATCTTGCGCAGCCTGATGAAGGTGCCGTATCAGGCGTTCTCCGATTTGCCCGAAGGCTCGGTGATCATCGCCGAAGAGCTGACCCCCGCCGATACCGCGCAGATGGATCCCGCGCGCATCGGCGGCATGGCCACGGCGCTCGGCGGACCCCAGGGACACGCCGCCATCATGGCCCGCTCGCTCGGCCTGCCGGCGGTCACCGGCGTCCCCGACCTGATTCACAAGGTCCGAACCGGCGACCGGCTCGTGATCGACGGCACGAACGGCCGCGTGGTGACCAACCCCGACCCCAAGACGCTGGCGCATTACCAGCTCCGCCGCGCCGAGATGCAGCGCCGCAAGCGCCAGCTCGGGCGTCTCAGGGGCCTGCCCGCGGTGACCCGCGACAAGGTGCTCATCACGCTCAAGGTCAATATCGAGCTGCCCGGCGAACTCAAGGGCGCGCTCGACGCCGGGGCCGAAGGGGTCGGCCTGCTGCGCACCGAGTTCATGTACATGAACCGCGACCGGCCGCCGAGCGAGGACGAGCAATACGCGCTGCTGCGCCCGATTGTCGAGGGCATGGACGGGCGGACGGTGACGCTGAGGACGCTCGACGTCGGCAGCGACAAGCTCGCGTACTCGCTGGCCGATCACATCGTCGACAGCACCAACCCGGCGCTGGGACTGCGCGCGATCCGCCTGTCGCTGAAGGTGCCGTCGCTGCTCGAGACCCAGCTCGCGGCCATGCTGCGCGCCGGCGCCCATGGCCCGGTGCGCATCCTGTTGCCGATGATCGGCACGGTGGCCGAAGTGCGCAAGGTGCGCGAGCTGTTGCGCAAGGTCGTCCGCCGGCTGCAGCGCCGCCGGGCGGCGATCGCCGACCCGCTGCCGCCGCTGGGCGCGATGATCGAGGTCCCCGCCGCCGCGCTCGCCGCCGACAGCCTGGCGCGGGTGTGCGACTTCTTCTCGATCGGCACCAACGACCTCACCATGTACACGCTGGCGATCGACCGCGGCGACGACCAGGTCGCGTCGCTCTACGACCCGCTGCATCCGGCGGTGCTGCGCCTCATCCAGCTCTCCACCGAGGCGGCGCTGCGCGCGCGCATCCCGGTCAACGTCTGCGGCGAGATCGCCGGCGACCCGCGCTACAGCGCGCTGCTGATCGGCCTCGGGATTCGCGAGCTGTCGATGTCGGCGATGGGCCTGCCGCTGGTCAAGCAGCGCATCCGCGCACTCAGCCTCGACGAGGCGACGCGCCGCGCGCGCACCATCATGGAGCAGTCCGACTCGGGCGTCATCGCCGCGCTCCTCGACGACTTCAACGCCGTCGCGTGAGCCCGCGCCGGCGCTGGACTCGGGCTCGGTTTCGCCTATAGTCCGGCGGCGGCGGCGCATTGAACGCGGCCGCGCCCGGAACCATTTCCCCAAGCGATCCGACGCGCGCGGCATGCGGCCGCGGACACCAGGAGACAGCGATGACCGAGTCCCCCGACTACAAGGTTGCCGACATTTCGCTCCAGGATTGGGGCCGCAAGGAGATCGACATCGCCGAGACCGAGATGCCCGGCCTGATGGCGCTGCGCGACGAGTTCGGAGGCGGCACCAAGGCGCTTGCGGGCGCCCGCGTCGCCGGGTGTTTGCACATGACCGTGCAGACCGCGGTGTTGATCGAGACCTTGTCTGAGCTCGGCGCCGAGGTGCGGTGGAGCTCGTGCAACATCTTCTCGACCCAGGACCACGCCGCGGCGGCGATCGCCGCCACGGGCATCCCGGTGTTCGCGTGGAAAGGCGAGACCGAGGAAGAGTACGCGTGGTGTGTCGACCAGACGATCCTCGGCGCCGGCGGCTGGCGCCCGAACATGCTGCTCGACGACGGCGGCGACCTCACCCAGATCATGCACCAACGCCACCCGGAGCTGATGAACGACGTGCGCGGTCTCTCCGAGGAGACCACCACTGGCGTGCACCGGCTCTATGAGATGGAGCGCGCGAACAAGCTTCTCGCGCCCGCGTTCAACGTCAACGACTCGGTGACCAAGTCGAAGTTCGACAATTATTACGGCTGCCGCGAAAGCCTGATCGACGGCATCAAGCGCGCGACCGACGTGATGCTCGCCGGCAAGGTCGCCGTCGTCTGCGGCTTCGGCGAGGTCGGCAAGGGCTCGGCGGCGAGCCTGCGCGGCCAGGGCTCGCGGGTCCTGATCACCGAGATCGACCCGATCTGCGCGCTGCAGGCGGCGATGGACGGCTACGAGGTGGTGACCATGGAACAGGCGGCGCCGGTCGGCGACATCTTCGTCACCGCGACCGGCAACGTCGACGTCATCACCCTCGAGCACATGCGCGCGATGAAGGATCGCGCGATCGTCTGCAACATCGGCCACTTCGACAGCGAAATCCAGATCGAGGCGCTCAGGAACCTGACGTGGCGCGAGGTCAAGCCCCAGGTCGACGAGGTCGAGTTCGCCGACGGCAAGCGGCTGATCGTGCTGTCCAAGGGCCGGCTGGTGAACCTGGGCAACGCCACCGGCCATCCCAGCTTCGTCATGAGCACCTCGTTCACCAACCAGGTGCTGGCGCAGATCGAGCTGTGGAACAATCCCGGCAAGTATGAAAACCGGGTGTACGTGCTGCCCAAGAATCTCGACGAGAAGGTCGCGACGCTGCACCTCGACAAGCTGGGCGTGCGCCTCACCAGGCTGTCGCCGGACCAGGCCGCGTATCTCGGCGTCGACGTCGACGGGCCGTACAAACCCAATCATTACCGTTACTGAGGACCCCCCGCACGTGGGAATGCGCGGCGGACGGCGGCGGCTGCCCGCCGGTGTCGTGCTTGAGCGGCGGCTGGTTCGGTCCTAACATCCGGCTCATGCCAACGACTCGATCAACGCACCGGCCGGGCCGTTCGTGGCCGTGGACGGTCGCGGCCTTGGCCACGATCGCGTTGATCGCGGGCGCGCTCGCGGGCTGGGACGCCGCCCCGCGGGAAGCCACCGCCTTCAGTTTGATTGCCGCGCTGTGCCTCGGGGGCGCGCTCGCCGCGGCGTTCGCCTCATGGCGCCGCGAACGCGCCGAGTCGGCCGGGTTGGGGGCCGAGATCGCCGCGCTCGAGGCGATGATCGCGACCACGCCCGCGGCTTACTACTACTGGAACCTGGAGGACGGTGGCGAGCGGGCCTCGGCGCCGCTCGCGCCGCTCGTCGGCCTGAGCTTCGCCGATCCCGACTTCGCGGCGGTGCTGGGCCGCTTCGATGAAAACGAGGGCCGCAAGCTGAGCGACGCGCTCGGCGCGCTGCGCGCCGGCGGCGCGGGATTCGCGATGACTCTCGCCGGCGCCGAGGACGGTCGTTGCTTCGAGGCCGAGGGACGGGCCATCGGCGGCGACCGGCCCACGGCGATGGTTCTGTGGCTGCGCGACATCAGCGATTCGGTTGCCGCGGTCGAACGGGCGCGCGCCGAGAGCAACCGCCTGCGCAAGCTTCTCGACGCCCTGCCGATCCCGGTCTGGCGCCGCGGCGCGACCCTCGGCCTCGAATATTGCAACCAGGCATACGCCAGCATCGTCGA
>JACZUY010000098.1 GCA_022572945.1 Pseudomonadota bacterium | reverse complement strand
GCCCGCATCATCCAGACCAAGAGCACGAGCCCCGGCAGCGCCGCGACGGTGGTCACGACGAAGAAGCTCACCCAGTCCATGTGGTCGGCAAGCCAGCCCGCCCCCGACGACATCGCCGTCCGGGAAAACGCCATGAACGAGGTCAACAGCGCGTACTGGGTCGCCGTATAGGCCACGTTGCACAGGCTCGACAGGTAGGCCACGAAGGCGATGGTGCCCATGCCGGTCGTCACGTTCTCGACGGCCACGGCGAGGGCCAGCATCCACAGGTCGTGGCCGACCCAGGCCTGGACCACGAAGATCAGGTTGGACACCGCCATCAGCACGCCGCAGGTCAGCAGCCCCCGCATGATGCCGATGCGGCTGAGCAGCGCGCCCCCGAGGAAGCCCCCGACGATGATCGCGTTGAAGCCGAATAATTTCGCGACCCCCGCAATTTCTGTCTTGCTGAAGCCGATCTCGAGGAAGAAAGGCAACTTCATCACCGCGAGCACGGCGTCGCCGAACTTGTAGAGCATGATGAACAGCAGAATGGCGAGCCAGCCGCGGCGGGTCATGAATTCGGCGAAGGGGCAGACGACGGCGCCATAGAGCCACGCACCCGCCGCGGCAAGGCGCGGCGGCAGGTGCTGCTTACGCTCAAGAAACTCCCCGGCGCGATGTTCCAGCTCGATCGACTCCCTGGTCGCGGGCCGATCGGGCTCGGGGTTGAGCAGGATGGCGACGATTCCCACGAGCACCATCATCGCCATGCCGGCGAAGACCACCGGCCACGGAAAAATGTCGGCGAAGATCAGGCCCGCCACGCCTCCCCCAACTTGCCCGAGGCGCCAGCCGAAAACAGCCGTCGCCGCGCCCGCCGCCAGATTGCGTTCCTCAAGGATCTCGATGCGGTAGGCGTCGATCACGATGTCCTGGCTGGCGGAGACGAAGGCGATGACGACGGCGAACAGGGCGGTCCACCAAATGTCCCGCGCCGGGTCGGTGAGCCCCATGCCGACGATAACCACGAGGAGCACCACCTGGGTGAGGATGGCCCATCCCCGGCGCCGGCCCAGCGCTCGGGTGAGCATCGGCAGCGGCACTCGGTCGATCAGCGGCGCCCACAGGAACTTCAGCGCATAGGGCGTGCTGACCAGGGCAAACAGCCCGATTTCGGTCTTGCTTACGCCGGACTCGAAGAGCCAAGCGGTGAGGGGTTCGGCGAGAACGCCGAACGGCAGCCCACTCGAGAAGCCGAGGAACACGAGGGCGATCACCCGCGGGTCGCGGTAGGCGGAAGCGGCTTCGAGCCAGCGGGCGATGCGCGAATTCTCGGTCACGGCGGCGCAAGTGTAGGGACGGGCCTGGCGATTGTACAGTGCCGCCCCCGACCCTACATTGTCGTTTCAGGAGCTTGTCTTGGGAGACCGGCCGGGGAATGATGTTGCGAGGTGCGATGTGGCGAGGCATGAGCGTGCGAAACCAGTGGGGGTCGATGGCCGCCGGGTCCGGCGGTTGTGGGCGCGCCGCATCGTATTGGCGTTCGTCGCGGTCCCTTTGGGGCTGCTCGTGGGTAGCGTAGCCGGCGTGTTCGGCCAGAGCTACGACTGGCGCACCGCGCCCCGGCACTCGATCGGCATCGCCCCCGACCCGGCGACGACGCCCGAGGCGGTGGTCCAGGTTTACATCGCCCGCGCCTTTGGCTGGCGCGCCGCGTTCGGGGTGCACAGCTGGATCGCGGTCAAGCCGAGCGACGCGCCGCGATTCACCGTCTACGAGGTGATCGGCTGGCGCGTCATGCGCGGCGGCTCGGCCGTGAGCCGCAGCCACCGGCCCCCCGACGGCCTGTGGTTCGGCAACCGGCCCGAGATCATCGCCGAGGCGCGCGGCGACGGGGTCGACGCGCTGATCGAGCGCATCGAGGCCGCGGCCGAGGCGTATCCGTTTCCCGACGACTACACGGTCTGGCCGGGCCCCAACTCGAACACCTTCACCGCCTATATCGCGCGGATCGCGCCCGAGCTGCGCGTGGATTTGCCGCCGACCGCGATCGGCAAGGACTATCTTACCGACGGCGTGATCGCGCGCGCCCCCAGCGGGACCGGGTGGCAGGTCTCGCTGTTCGGCCTCGTCGGCGTTCTGCTCGCGGCCGAGGAGGGGTTCGAGATCAACCTGCTCGGGCTCACCTTCGGCATCGACTGGAAGGACCCGGCGCTCAAGCTTCCCGGCATCGGCCGGATCGACCTGTTCGGCAAGCGCGATCCCGCCTGACCGCGCCCGGCCGCGGCGACCGGCGCTACCCCTCCTCGGCTTTCGCGCCGTACTGGGCGAGCACCTGGTCGGCGAGCCGCCCGGTGAGCTCGGCGAGGTGGTCGTAAGCGAAGGTGTACCACCCCACCCCGAGCGTGAGCGAGCGCAGCTCGACGATCAAATTGTGGATCTCGGCTTGCGGCATGTACGCCTCGATCTCGTCCCAGCCGTCCCACGCCTCCTTGGTGTGGAAGCCGAGGATCTGTCCCCGCCGCCCGCTGATCAGCCCGTGCACCTTGGCGGTGGCGTCGTTGGGCACGGCGATCTTGACCTGGCAGATCGGCTCCAACAGCACCGGGTCGCACTTCGGCATTCCCTCGACCATCGCCACCCGCGCCGCGAGCTTGAACGACTGCTCGCTCGAATCCACCGAGTGATAGCCGCCGTCGGTGAGCGTGACCGAGAGGTCGACGACGGGAAAGCCAAGCGGTCCCTTCCGCAGGAACTCCTTGACCCCGGTCTCGACGGCGGGGATGTATTGCCGCGGCACCACCCCGCCGACGACCTTCTGTTGGAACTCGAAGCCCGAGCCGCGCGGCCGCGGCTTGATGTCGAGATGGACGTCGCCGTACATGCCGTGGCCGCCGGTCTGGCGCTTGAATCGGCCGTGCTGCGACACGCTCTTGCGGATCGCCTCCTTGTACGCCACCCGCGGCTGCCGCGTGGTCAGCCTGATGTTGTACTTGTTGCGCAACCGCGCCAGCGCCACCTGAAGGTGAATCTCGCCCTGGCCCCACAGCACGAACTCCTGGGTATCGGGGTTCTGCTCGACCGACAGCAACGGGTCCTCCTCGATCACCTTGGCGATCGCGGTCGACATCTTCACTTCGTCGCCTCGCTCCTCGGCGGTGACGGCGAGCGCGTAGACGGCGGGCAGCGGCTCGACGCGCGGCAGCTCTTCCGCGGGATTGGCATTGCCTTGCACCAGCGTGTCGCCGGTTTTGATGCCATTGAGCCGGCCGAGGGCGACGACGTCGCCGGCCTCGGCGCGGTCGAGCTTGGTCTGGTGGCTGCCCTGAAGGCGATAGATGCCGGCCACGCGCTCGCCGTTGAGCACCGTCCCGTCGGGGATGACGCCGCGCCACACCCGCGCCAGCGACAGCTTGCCGCCGTGCGGCGTCAGGTAGGTCTTGAGCACCTGGGCGAGCGGCTCGGAACCCGCCGAGTCAATGCCGCGCCGCTGCGCCGTGGCGTCGGCCGTCGGCACCAGCTCGGCGAGATGATCGAGCAGCCGGCGCACGCCGTGCTCCTGCTCGGCGACGCCCAAAAACACCGGTACGACTTGGTTTGCGGCGACTTCCCGCTTGAGATAGTCGAGCACCGCGCTGGTCGACGGCACTTCGTCCTCGAGCAGCATTTCGAGCAGCGTATCGTCGAAGTCGGCGAGCGATTCCAGGAGCTGCGTGCGCGCCGATTCCTCGCGGTCCTTCACCGCCTCGGGCAGGTCGACGACCTTCGACGGAGCCGAGTCCTGGTACGCGTACGCCTTCTCGCTGACGAGGTCGACATAGCCGGTGATGGCGTCGCCGTCGCGGATCGGCACCTGGTGCAGCACGAGCGGCTTGTCGGACACGGCCTGCAACGCCGGGATCAGGTCGCGCACCAGCCCGCTGGCGCGGTCCATCTTGTTGATGAACAGGAAATGCGGAATGTCGTTGTCGGCGAGGAAGCGGAAGACCGGCGCCAGCATCGGCGCCCGATCCATGACCGGCTCGCAAACCACGAGCGCGGCGTCGGCGCCGACGAGCGCGTTGCGCGCCTCGGCCGCAAACTCGACCGAGCCGGGGCAATCGAGGAAGGCGAGCGCGACGCCCTTGTGCTCGGCGGTCGCCGACGAGACCTCGGTGCTCATCTGGCGCTCGCGGGCCTCCGGGGCGCTGTCGCCGACCGTGTTGCCGTCCTTGACGGCGCCCTTGCGCCCGATCGCGCCGGCCGCGAACAGCAGGCTTTCGAGAAGCGTGGTCTTGCCGCTCAGTGAAGCGCCGACGATGGCGACTGTACGCGTGTCACTCATGCATCCTCCCCAGAGAATTTGCGCGGCCCGTTACGATCCGCCGGAATTGGACTCCCGGTCGTGGCGGCGAAGGCGCTATGTTTACCCAACCCGGTTGCAAAACGCGAGTCTCCACGGTCCCCGCCACGGAGAATTCACCGCCGCTCCGAGGCGCCGTCGGGACCGGCCGTTTCGCCGTTCCTCGGGGTGTGGCAGGATGGCGCCCGTTTGCGGCCGCGAAGGAAGCGATCACGCGATGAGCATTTGGGGCAAGGTCGTCGGCGGCGCCGCGGGGTTCGCGCTCGGCGGGCCGTTGGGCGCGCTCGTCGGCGCGGTCGCCGGCCACGCGGTCGACAAGATGCGCGCGGCCGCGGCGCCGCCCACCGGGGAGCAGCGCCAGGCGGCGTTCTCGATCGCGGTGATCGTGCTCGCGGCCAAGATGGCGAAGGCCGACGGCGTCGTCACCCGCGACGAGATCGTCGCCTTCAGGCGCATCTTCCGCATTCCGCCGCACGAGATGCGCAACGTCGGCCGGCTGTTCGACCAGGCCAAGCGCGACGTCGCCGGCTACGAGCTGTATGCGCGCCAGGTCGCGCGCCTGTTCGCCGACAGCCCCCGGGTGCTCGAGGAGCTGCTCGACGGCCTGTTCCTCATCGCCATGGCCGACGAGGTGATGCACCCCGCGGAGTTGGAATTCCTGGGCCGGGTCGCGGCGATCTTCGGCTTCGACCAAGCCCAGTTCGAACGCATCGCGGCGAGCCACATGGAGCCGGAGGAGGCCGACCCCTACGAGGTGCTCGGCCTCGCCCGCGACGCCGGCGACGACGAGATTCGGACCACCTACCGCCGGCTCGTGCGCGAGCACCATCCCGACAAGCTGATCGCCCAGGGCATGCCGAAGGAGTTTATCGACGTCGCCAACGGCAAGCTCGCCAGCATCAACGACGCCCACGACCGCATCCGGCGCGAGCGCGGGCTGAAGTAGACGGCGCCCCCGCGCCGCCGCTCGCCGCGCGGCGCGCCCTTTCCACTCGGTCCGCGGTTCGGGCGCGAGGCGAAAATCATTGGCGTTCAGTCTCCCTAAAAGTGAAAAATTTAATTATTTGTTAAGGAATTCTGTTGCAAACCGAGTCGCGCGAAACCGGGCGGGCGGCGCGTGGCCGGTTCGGGGTTTCGGTTGTCGGCGGATTTGCCGCCGCAGCCGGCGCCGTCGGCGGCGAGCGGTTGTGGCCGGTGAGGCGCCCCGTGCGACGCCGCGCGGCGCGACGCGCTTGATATCCTGCAGCGTTTGGGTGATACCACGTAGCGCCGAAATGACCTGGGGGCTTTTGGCATTCTGGATGATAAGCAACACCAGTAACAGCAATAAAATAAATTAATCAAATCAGGGAGTACAGCGTTGCCAGTACAATCCGGTTTCAACATCGTCGGCGCACGCGCCGCCGCCGTTCCCGGCGATTTCCCGCCTCGGTACGCGATCGATGAAAACGGCGAGGCATCCGGCTTCGCAGTCGGGGTCGCCGGGCGCGGAAGGAATCGCGGGACCGGGAGCCGGCAGTGACCGATCACGCAAAAAGCGCGGTCGGGCGAATGACGAAAGCGCAGCTCGTTCGTGAGCTGAAGTCGCTGCGCCGGAAGGTCGCCGATAAGGACCGACTGCTGGCGGAGCTGATCCGCAACTACAAAGAGGTGCCGATCGGCCTCTGCGTAATCGACCTGAACCTGCGATACGTGCATATCAACGACTGGCTGGCCGAGATCAATGGAGTGCCGGTCGAGGAACACCTGGGACGGACCGTTCGCGAGGTGCTCCCGGATGTTGCCGAGGGCGTCGAGCCGCATTTCCGCCATGTCATCGAAACCGGAGAACCGATCCTCGGGGGGACGGTCGAGGTGGAAACCCCTGCCCGGCCCGGGATCAAAAGGACGTTCCGGCACAACTACTATCCCGTCATGTCGGGCGACGCCACCGTCGTCGGGGTGAGTTGCGTTGTCGAGGACATCACCGAGCGCAAGCGGGCCGAAGCGGAACTGCGCCAAAGCGAGGCCAACGAGGCACTTCAGCGAGCCCAATTCGCACTCGATCATGCGAGTGATGCCGCGATTTGGCTCGATCGCGATGGCCATGTGGTCTACGCAAACACTGCAACCGAAATGATGCTCGGCTATTCGCGCGACGAACTCCTTAGCTCAAGCGTGACCGATTACGACCCGGATGCATCGCTTGACGACTTCCGCCGAGCCTTCGAGCGGATCAAGGTGGGCGGCCCTTCCACGTTCGAGGCACGCCACCGCAGCAAGGTCGGGAAAGACATGCCGGTCGAGGTGTCGGTTCACTACATGCATTTTGGCGATAAGGAATTTATGTGCAGCTATTCCCGCGACATCACCGAGCGCAAACGGGCCGAGGAGGCGTTGCGCGAGAGCGGGGAACGCACCCGCGCCGTTCTCGACAACGTCGCTGACTGCGTCGTCACGATGGACGAGAAAGGCCGTATCCAGTCGTTCAATCCGGCCGCCGAGCGCGCCTTCGGCTACACCGAGGACGAGGTCATGGGCCGCAATGTCCGGATGCTGATGGCCGAACCCGACCGCACCGGGCACGACGGCTACATCCGCAGCTATCTGAAAACCGGCAAGGGCAAGATCCTCGGCATCGGCCCGCGCGAGGTGACGGGCCGCCGCAAGGACGGCGCGACCCTTCCGCTCGAGCTCGCGGTCAGCGAAATGTTCGTGGGCGGCAAGCGCGTGTTCATCGGCGCGATGCGCGACATCACCGAGCGCAAACGCGCCGAGGAGGCGCTGCGCGAGAGCGAGACGCGCCTGGTCAACGCACATCGCATCGCAAGGCTCGGCGCCTGGGAGAGGGACCTTGCCAGCGGCGAGATGCACTGGTCGGACGAGTGCTGCCGCATCTTCGGCGTGTCACCCGAAGACCCCGAACCCCGGCTCGACCTGTTCAATCGCTTCGTCCATCCCGACGACCGCGCCCTGATCGAGGCGGCGGACAAGCGCGCCATTAAGGGCGACGGCCACAGCAGCGTCGATTTCCGCGTCATTCGGGCCGACGGCGAAGTCCGATATGTTCACAGCGACGGCGAGGTGACGTTCGACGACGGCGGAAAGCCGCTCCGTATGATCGGTACCAATCGTGACATCACCGAGCGCAAGCAGATGGAGATGGAGCTCCTCCAGGCGCAGAAGATGGAGCTGGTCGGGCAGTTGACCGGCGGCATCGCGCACGACTTCAACAACCTGCTCGCGGTCATCCTCGGCAATCTCGAGCTCGTCGAGGAAGAGCTCGCCGGCAACGAGGCCGTGGGCGAGCTGTTGCAGTGGGCGATCGGCGCCGCCGACAGCGCGGCGGCGCTCACCCAGCAGCTCCTCGCCTTCTCGCGCAAGCAGCCGCTGCGGCCCCGGAGCACGCGGGTCAACGAGCTGGTCGGAAAGCTGGTCAACCTTTCGCGCCGCACCTTGGGCGAGACCATCGCGATCAAGACCGCGCTCGCCCGTGACCTTTGGGCGACGTACGTCGATCCGGGTCAGCTCGAGGCCGCGCTCCTGAACCTCGTCGTCAACGCGCGCGACGCGATGCCGAAGGGCGGCGGGATCACGATCGAAACGCGCAACCGTGCGGCCGGCGAAGACGGCGGCGTGACCGGCGAAGAGTTCGATGCGGGCGATCACGTCATGATCGCGGTCAGCGACACCGGGAGCGGCATGCCGCCCGAGGTGATCGAGCGCGTCTTCGAGCCGTTCTTCACCACCAAGGACGTAGGCAAGGGCAGCGGGCTGGGCCTCAGCATGGTCTACGGCTTCGTTCGCCAGTCGGGCGGGCGGGTCATCGTTCAAAGCGAGGTCGGAAAGGGCACGACGGTGAGGCTGTACCTCCCCCGGGCGGACGAGACCGAGGCGCCGGAACCGGCGGCCCCCGGGCGGCCGCAAATTCGCGGGCAGGGTCAAACGATCCTCGTCGTCGAGGACGACGCCGAGGTGCGCGCGCTCGCCGTGCGCGTCATCGAGGGCCTGGGATACCGGGTGTGCGAGGCGGCTAACGCCGCCTCGGCTCTCGAGATATTGGCCGAGCGGCCGGAGATCGAGCTTCTGTTCACCGACTTGGTCCTGCCCGGCGGCATGGGCGGGACCGATCTCGCCCGCGAGGCCCGGCGCCTGCGGCCCGAACTCCACGTGCTCTATGCTTCGGGCTACACCGAAGACGCGATCGTGCGTCACGGCTGGCTCGACGACGGCGTCGAGCTGATCGAGAAACCGTACCGCAAGGAAATGCTCGCCGGCAGGCTGGCTGCGTTGCTGGGCGCGGACGCCGCCGGGACGAGGGCGCGGCGATGACCGGCGGGCGGCTCCTGGTGGTCGACGACGAACCCGGCTTCGGCAAGTTCGTCCGCAAGGTCGGCGTCGAGCTCGGCTACGAGGTCGCGGTCACGACCAGCGGGCGCGAGTTCATGCGGCGCTACGACGCGTTCGGCCCCACGGTCGTGCTGCTCGACGTGGTGATGCCCGAGATCGACGGGGTCGAGCTCGTGCAGTGGTTGGCGGACCGCGGCGCCGACCCGCATCTTGTGGTGGTTACGGGCTATGCCCCGGACTACGCGGTGCTGACCAAGAAGCTGGCCGAGGCCAAGGGCCTGCGGTCGGTCAAGACGCTCACCAAGCCGGTCAAGGTGGCCGATCTGCGCGCCGCGCTCG
>JACZUY010000250.1 GCA_022572945.1 Pseudomonadota bacterium | reverse complement strand
GTGTCGCCGGCGGCGCGCCACATCGCGTCGACCGTGCGCCAGAGCGCCCGCATCGCGCCCGGCGCGCGCCCGGGCAGCGCGGCCCGGGTGAGCGCCATCCGGATCGCCTCGCGGTGTTTGGCGTTGAGCTCGAGCCGCACGCGCACGGCGGCGGTGATGCGGTCGCGCACGCGCATCGATTCGAGATCGCGCTTCGCCAGCCCATCGAGCATCCGGCGGTCGGACTCGGCCGCCCAGTACGCCAGCACGTCGTCGACGCCGCCGGGAAAGGCGCGCCGCGCGGTCATCGGCGCGACCCCCGCCTCGGCCGCGCCGGCGCGCAACGCGCGGTCGGTCCAGCCCTCGAACGGAACCTGCCGCAGCGTGGCTTCGAGGAGCGTGCGGCGGCGATCGCTCATGCCGCGCCCCGAAGCGACGGCGCGGCGGTGCGGAGATGGCGGAACTCGCTTTCGAAGATGAGCCTGGAAAGGTCGGTCATGCGCTGCGGAAAGAGGATGCCGTCGAGATGGTCGCATTCGTGCTGGACGACGCGCGCGTGCAGCCCCTCGGCGACGCGCTCGACGCGTTCGCCCCCGGGGGTCACGCCACTATAGCGGACCTGCGTATACCGCGGCACCAGCCCGCGCAGCCCGGGCACCGAAAGGCAGCCTTCCCAGCCATCTTCCTGCTCTTCGCCCAGGGGCTCGACGGCCGGGTTCACGAGCACGGTGAGGCCCGTCCACTCCTGCTCCTCGCCCGCCTCCTCGTCGTCGCGCGGGGCGTGGAAAATGACCACCCGCTGGTCGACATGGACCTGCGGCGCGGCGAGCCCGAGCCCGTCGGCGTCGGCCATGGTGTCGATCATGTCGGCGACGAGCGCGGCGATCCCGGGCGCCGCCGGGTCGGCGACCTCGGCGGCGCGCTGGCGCAACGTGGGGTGGCCCATGCGGGCGATTTTGAGTATGGCCATGGGCCCACCATATTCGGTCTCGACCCCGGTTGCACGGGCCTTCACAAGCCCCTGCGCCTATGCTATCAAGCGCACCCCAACCCGTGAGGTGCTAATTGGTACAAGTCGTCGTCAGAGACAATAATGTCGATCAGGCCCTGCGCGCGCTGAAGAAAAAGATGCAGCGCGAGGGCATCTTCCGCGAGATGAAAATGCGCCGCGCGTACGAGAAACCGTCCGAGCGGCGGGCGCGCCAGGCCGCCGAGGCGGTCCGCCGCGCGCGCAAGCTCGCGCGCAAGCGCGCCCAGCGCGAAGGCTTGCTATAGAGCCGCGCGCGGGCGAAGGCCCGCGCCGCGACACTGGCGACGGCCGCCCCACGGGGCGGCTTTTGTTGTGTTTGGGGCGTGGAACGCAGGGTGGCTACAGCCCCTTGACGATGTTATCGACCATCTTTTTGGCGTCGCCGAACAGCATCATCGTGTGGTCGCTGTAGAACAGGGCGTTGTCGATGCCGGCGTAGCCGGGCGCGAGGCTGCGCTTGACGATCAGCACCGTCCGCGCCCGTTCGACGTCGAGGATCGGCATGCCGGCGATCGGGCTCGACGGATCGGTCTTGGCCGCCGGGTTGGTGATGTCGTTGGCGCCGATGACGAAGGCGACGTCGGCGGTGGCGAACTCGTTGTTGATATCCGAGAGCTCGAAGACCTCGTCGTAGGGCACGTTGGCCTCGGCCAACAGCACGTTCATGTGGCCCGGCATGCGCCCGGCGACCGGGTGGATGGCGTAGAGCACATCGACGCCCTCTCGCTTCAGCGCCTCGCCCAGCTCGCGCACCGCGTGCTGCGCCTGCGCCACCGCCATGCCGTAGCCGGGAACGACGATCACTTTGCTTGAGTTCTTGAGGATGAAGGCGGCGTCGTCGGCGCTGCCGCTCTTCACCGGGCGGTCGTCCGTCGCCACGGCCACGGCGGCCTCGCCGCCGAAGCCGCCGAGGATGACGCTGACGAACGAACGATTCATCGCCTTGCACATGATGTAACTGAGGATCGCGCCCGAGGCGCCGACCAGCGCCCCGGTGACGATCAGGAGCTCGTTCTCGAGCGTGAAGCCGATGCCGGCGGCGGCCCAACCCGAATATGAGTTCAGCATCGAAATCACCACCGGCATGTCGGCGCCGCCGATGGGGATGATGATGAGAACGCCGATGACGAAGGCGAGCGCGGTCATCAGCCAGAAGTCGCCGAACGACTGGGTGACGCAGAACGCCGCGCCGAAGGCGATGATGACGAGGCCGATCACGAGGTTGAGAAGGTGCTGGCCGCGGAACACCACCGGCGCGCCGCCCACCA
>JACZUY010000097.1 GCA_022572945.1 Pseudomonadota bacterium | reverse complement strand
GTGGCGGGGCCGGGGGCGGCAGCGCCTCCCCAGCCGCCGCCCGACGAGGCGCTGCGGCCGGGGACGGGCTCGACGGACCTTTACGGGCTTACGCCCGAGCTGATCCGGGCGATCCAGGAGGCGCTCGAGGCGGACGACCTCGATCGCGTCGAGGCGCTGGTGGTGCCGCTCCACGCCGCCGACATGGCCGACCTCCTGGAAATCGTGACCGCCGATGAACGCCGCCTGGTGGTCGACGCGCTGCGCCCCCAGTTCGACCCCGACATCCTCGCCGAGCTCGACGAGACGGTGCGCGACGAGGTCGTCGAGCAGCTCAGCACCAACGAACTCGCCGCGGCGGTCGCCCAGCTCGATACCGACGACGCCGTCTACCTCATCGAGGACCTCGACGAGGCGGAGAAGCAGGCGATCCTCGCCGCGGTGCCCGAGGCGGACCGCGTCGCGGTGGAGGAGGGGCTGGCCTTCCCCGAGAACAGCGCCGGCCGGCTCATGCAGCGCGACCTGGTGGCGGTGCCGGTCTACTGGACGATCGGCCAGACCATCGACTTCCTGCGCTCGGCCGACGACCTGCCCGACGAGTTCTACGACATCTTCGTCGTCGACGCCCGGCACGTGCCCACCGGCTACGTGCGCTTAAGCCGGGCGATGCGCACCCGCCGGCCGGTGCTGGTCAGGGAGATCATGGAGCCCGACCTGAGGACGATTCCCGCCGATATGGACCAGGAGGACGTGGCGTATCTCTTCCACCAGTACGGGCTCGTCTCGGCGCCGGTGGTCGACGACTCGGGGCGGCTGATCGGCGTCGTCACCGTCGACGACGTGGTCGAGGTGATCGACGAGGAGGCCGAGGAAGACATCATGCGCCTCGGCGGCGTCAGCGAGACCGACCTGCACGAGCCGGCGTGGAGGACGACGCGCCGCCGCTTCGCCTGGCTCCTCGTCAACCTCGGCACCGCGATCGTCGCCTCGACCGTCATCTGGCAGTTCGACGCCACCATCGAGCAGATGGTCGCGCTCGCCGTGCTCATGCCGATCGTCGCCTCGATGGGGGGCAACGCCGGCACCCAGACGCTCACGGTGACGGTTCGCGCGCTCGCCACCAAGGACGTGACGCCGGCCAACGCGATGCGCCTGGTCGGCAAGGAAGGCGCCGTCGGGCTCGCCAACGGCGTGCTGTTCGCGGTCATCACCGGGGCCGTCGCCGTGGCGTGGTTCGGCGATCCGGTGCTCGGCGGCGTGATCGCCCTGGCGATGGTCGTCAATATGGTGGTCGCCGGGTTCGCGGGCATCCTCATTCCGCTCGGCCTCGACCGCATCGGCGTCGATCCGGCGGTGGCGGCCACGGTGCTGCTCACCACGATCACCGACGTGGTCGGCTTCTTCGGCTTCCTCGGCCTCGCCGCGCTGCTGCTTCTATGAGCGCCGCCGCGACGGACCGGGGTGAGCGTTGTATGGTTGGTGAAAGCGCCAGAGTGATCGCATGATGTTAGAGCGTAATCCGAGCGAATCCACTCGTTCGGATTACGCCAGCCCGCGACCGCGGGCCTCCGCTTGTGCGGCGGAAGCCGGCGTGGCGATTGAACGCAGTTCACCTTTATTGTGTAAAGGTGGACGAATAATGCTCTAGGTGATCGCATGATCTTCAACCAGCTTCCCGGTCTCGACTTCGGGCTCGGCGAGACCGCCGACATGATCCGCGATTCGGTGCGCAGCTTCACCGCCGACGAAATCGCGCCGCGCGCCGCCGACATCGACCGCGACAACGAGTTTCCCGCGGACCTGTGGCGCAAGCTCGGCGATCTCGGCGTGCTCGGCATCACCGTCGAGGAAGAATACGGCGGCGCCGGCCTGGGCTACCTCGAGCACGTCGTGGCGATGGAGGAGATCAGCCGCGGCTCGGCCTCGGTGGGCCTCAGCTACGGCGCGCACTCGAACATCTGCGTCAACCAGATTCGCCGCAACGGCAGCGGCGACCAGAAGCGGCGGTATTTGCCCAGGCTGATCTCGGGCGAGCACGTCGGCGCGCTGGCGATGAGCGAGTCCGGCGCGGGCTCCGACGTGGTCGGCATGCGGCTTCGGGCCGAGAGGCGCGGCGATCGCTACGTGCTCAACGGCGCCAAGATGTGGATCACCAACGGCCCCGACGCCGACGTCATCGTCGTCTACGCCAAGACCGACCCGGACGCGGGCAGCCGCGGCATCACCGCGTTCATCGTCGAGAACGGCTTCAAGGGCTTCGCCGCCGCGCCAAAGCTCGACAAGCTCGGCATGCGCGGCTCGAACACCTGCGAGCTGGTGTTCGACGACTGCGAGGTGCCGGCGGAAAACCTGCTCGGCGAGGAGGGCAGGGGGGTCGAGGTGCTGATGAGCGGCCTCGACTACGAGCGCGTCGTGCTCTCCGCCGGGCCGCTCGGCATCATGCAGGGCTGCATGGACGCGGTGATCCCCTACGTCCACGAGCGCAAGCAGTTCGGCAAGGCGATCGGCGAGTTCCAGCTCATGCAGGGCAAGCTCGCCGACATGTACACCGCGATGAACGCGTGCCGCGCCTACGTCTACGCGGTGGCCCGGGCGTGCGACCGCGGCGCGACCGCGCGCAAGGACGCCGCCGGGGCGATCCTGTTTGCCTCCGAGAAGGCGACGTGGATGGCGCTCGAGGCGATCCAGTGCCTCGGCGCCATGGGCTACGTCAACGAAACCGCGCCCGGGCGGCTGCTGCGCGACGCCAAGCTCTACGAGATCGGCGCCGGCACCTCCGAAATCCGGCGCATGCTCATCGGCCGCGAGCTGTTCGAGGAGACGGGGTGAGCGTAGAAAAGGCCGGCGTGTCGGGCGTGGGAGGATTTCATCCACCACCAAGACGCCAAGGCGCCAAGGGTTCCGGTGATTTTCCGGCCTGATCGTCGATCCGCCGGGGATCGGCCCAAATATCAACGACTTTTTCTTTGTGCCTTGGCGTCTTGGTGGTGAGAAAATCCTTTGTTAAGGCGCCTCGTCGTAGTTTTGCCGTGGTTCGGCCCCGACGAAACCGCGCGGCGACGCCCGATGAACAAGATCATCCTCATGGCCGTCATGGCCTTCTGTTTCCTCGGCCTCGCGGGGTGGTTCGCCGCGTACCGGTTTGTGGAGCGCAAGATCCGCGAAAAGATCGTGGCGCGGTTTTCGGTCGGCGATCCGGAGAAGGCGTCGCGGCTGATCTACACGCTCGGCGGCTGCGTGCTGATCTACCTGTCCTATTCGAGCTTCCAGAACCTTTACACCCACCTCAAGCTCGCCGCCATCGCCGCCAATCTCGCCGGCTCCTGACCGCGCCCGCGCCCATGCCGCGACCCGGCGCTCCTCGTCGGCCCGATGGCGCGCGAATGACCCCAACGAACACCACCACAGAGGCACAGAGGAGCCAGGAAGGTGTATATACACATATCTTGGGCGAATTCGCTTAATGTCTTGGTGTCTTGGTGGTAAAAGGTGCGCTCGTCGGGATTCACCGGTCCGCTGAACGGAGAGACGTCGATGCCCAAAGCCGATCCCATCGTCATCGTCGGCGCCGCGCGCACGCCGATGGGCGGCTTCCAGGGCGACCTCAGGGACGTGCTGGCGCCGGCGCTCGGCGCGGTCGCGATTCGGGCGGCGCTCGCGCGCGCGGGCGTGGACGCGGAAGCGGTCGACGAGGTCATCATGGGCTGCGTGCTGCCTGCGGGCATGGGCCAGGCGCCGGCGCGGCAGGCGAGTATCGGCGCCGGCGTGCCCGACAGCGTCGGCTGCACCACGGTCAACAAGATGTGCGGCTCGGGCATGAAGGCAACGATGCTGGCGCACGACCTGCTCGCCGCGGGCTCGGGCGAGGTGGTGGTCGCCGGCGGGCTCGAAAGCATGTCGAACGCGCCGTACCTGTTGGACCGCGCGCGCGCCGGCTACCGCTTGGGCCACGGCGCGCTTTACGACCACATGTTCATCGACGGCCTCGAGGACGCCTACCAGAAGGGCACGCTCATGGGCAGCTTCGCCGAGGACACGGCGCAAGCCTACCAGTTCACGCGCGAGGCGCAGGACGCGTTCGCGATCGAATCGCTGACCCGCGCCAAACGCGCGATCGAGGACGGCAGCTTCGCCGGCGAGGTCGCGCCGGTCACGGTGAAGACGCGCAAGGGCGAACACGTGGTCGAGCGCGACGAGCAGCCGCTCAAGGCCGACCTCGACAAAATCCCGAAGCTCAAGCCCGCGTTCCGCGAGGGCGGCACGGTCACGCCCGCGAACTCGAGCTCGATCTCCGACGGCGCCGCCGCGCTGGTGCTGATGCGCCGCTCCGAGGCCGAGCGGCGGGGGCTCGCGCCGGTGGCCGAGATCGTCGCCCACGCCAGCCACGCGCAGGCGCCGGCGTGGTTCACCACGGCGCCGATCGGCGCCATCGAGAAGCTGTTTGAGAAGACCGGCTGGTCGGCGGGCGAGGTCGATCTTTACGAGATCAACGAGGCCTTCGCGGTGGTGACCATGGCGGCGATGCGCGACCTCGACCTTGCGCACGACCGCGTCAACGTGCACGGCGGCGCCTGCGCGCTCGGCCACCCGGTCGGCGCCTCGGGCGCGCGCATCGTCGTCACGCTGCTGGCGGCGATGGAAAAGTTTGACGTGAAGCGCGGCGTCGCCGCCTTGTGCATCGGCGGCGGCGAGGCCACCGCGCTCGCCGTCGAGCGCGCGGCATGAGCAAGCGCCGGCTGATCTCGTCCGGCTCCTCGTTCGAGGAGCTCGCGGGCTACTCGCGGGCGGTGGTCGACGGCGAGTGGGTGTTCGTCTCGGGCTGCACCGGCTTCGACTACGCCGCGGGCACGATCTCGGACGACGTCGTCGAGCAGACGCACCAGACCTTCCGCAACATCGAATCGGCGCTGGCCGAGGCCGGGGCCTCGCTCGCCGACGTCGTGCGTGTGCGCGTGTTTCTCGATTCGCGCGACGACTTCCCGCAGGTCGCGCCGGTGCTCGGCGAGCTTTTCGGCGACATCCGCCCGGCGAACACGACCGTGATCGCGCCCCTGGTCGACGCGCGCATGAAGGTCGAGATCGAGGTCACCGCGCGCACGAGGCCGCCCGGGTGATCGTCGCCGCGCTGCGCGACCCGATGCGCCGCAACGTCGGCCTGCTTTCGGGCTGTTTCGCGCTCGTCGTCACCGGCAACGTGTTGCTCATCAGCGTCACCGCGCTGGTCGGTTACGAGCTCGCCGGCGACAAGTCGCTGGCCACCCTGCCGGCGGCGCTGATGTGGGCCGGCACCGCGGCGGCGACCGTGCCGGCCTCGTTCCTGATGCGGCGCATCGGCCGCCGCGCGGGCTTCTTGGCCGGTGCGCTGATCGGCGTCCTCGGCGCCTCGCTCGCTGCGTTCGCGGTGACGGCGGGGAGCTTCGCGCTTCTGTGCCTCGGCGTCGCCATCATCGGCGCATACAACGGCTTCTGCTATTACCTTCGCTTCGCCGCCTCCGAGATCGCGAGCGACGACTTCCGCAGCCGGGCGATCGCGCTGGTGATGGCGGGCGGAGTCGTTGCCGCGCTCGCGGGGCCGGCGATCGCCACCGCGGCGAACGACCTGTTCGCCGCCGCCTACGCGGGTCCGTTCCTCGCCATCGCCGGTCTCGCGGGGCTGGTGTTCCTGCTCGCCGCCTTCATCGATATTCCCAGGCCGCAGGCAATCGAGTTGCGCGGCGGCCGCCGGCTCGGCCAGATCATGCGCCAGCCGGTGTTCGTGGTCGCCGCGTTGGGCGGCGCGACGGCCTACGGGGTGATGGTGCTGATGATGTCGATCACGCCGCTCGCCATGGTGAGCCGCGCCTTCAGCTTTGGCGACGCCGCCTTCGTCATCCAGTGGCACGTGCTCGGCATGTTCGCGCCGTCGTTCTTCACCGGCCACCTGATTCGCCGCTTCGGCGTGCTCACGGTGATGGGCGCGGGTGCGGCGGCGATGCTCGCTTCGACCGCCGTCGCCGTCTCCGGCACCGCCATGCTCAACTTCTGGCTCGCCATGACGCTGCTCGGTCTGGGCTGGAACTTCCTGTTCATCGGCGGAACGACATTGCTCACCGAGGCCTACAGCGTCGCCGAGCGCGCCAAGACCCAGGCGGTGAACGAGTTCATGGTTTTCGGCGCCGCCGGCTTGGGCTCTTTCCTGTCGGGGAACTTGCACTATTACGTCGGCTGGGAGACGCTGAACCTGGCGGCGGTGCCGCCGTTGCTCGCGGTCCTCGCCGCGACGCTCTGGCTCGCGCGCCGCCGCCGCCGCGTGGCCTATGGCGCTCGGGGCGCCGCCGACTGACCGGGAAGGGCGAGCAATGACCGGAAATTCACCGATCGACTTCTACTTCGACTTCTCCTCGCCTTACGGCTACCTCGCGAGCGAGCGCATCGACGGGCTCGCCGGGAAGCACGGCCGCGCGGTGACGTGGCGGCCGATCCTGCTCGGCGTCATCTTCCGCGTGACCGGCCAGTCGCCGCTTACCGAGCAGCCGCTGCGCGGCGACTACGCGCGCCGCGACTTCGCCCGCTCGGCGCGGCTCTACGGCGTGCGCTTCGTGCTGCCCGACCCGTTCCCGATCTACACGCTCGCGGCGGCCCGCGCGTACTACTGGCTCGGCGAGCGCGACCCAGCGCAAGCCAAGGCGCTGGCCCAGGGCGTCTTCCGAGCCTACTTCGGCGAGGGCCGCAACATGTCGTCGGCGCAAGCCGTGATCGATCTCGCCCAATCGCTCGGCGTCGACGGCGGCGAGCTTGCGGCTGCGCTCCAGGACCCCGCGGTCAAGGAACGGCTGAAAGCGGAAACCCAGGCGGCGATCGACCACGGCATCTTCGGCTCGCCCACCATCGTCGTCGACGGCGAGCCGTTCTGGGGCGCCGACCGCCTCGACCACGTCGACCGCTGGCTCGAGACCGGGGGCTGGTAGGGGCGACTTACCCGCCGCCCTCAACCGTTTCTTGGCGCCGCGTTCTCGGCTATCCACGCGGCGAGCGCCCGCTCGTCGATCTCTCCGGCGGCGAGGGCCATCACGACCGTGTACGCCTCCGCCTCGTCCGGCGTGAACGAATACCCGTTCAGGTCGAGAAACATGACCGCCGCGAGGACGCCGGCCCGCTTGTTGCCGTCGAGGAAAGGGTGGTTGCGGACGATCCCCGCGCAGTAGGCGGCCGCCAGCTCGAAAACCGAGGGTTCGTCGCCGTAGGCATAGAGGTTGCGCGGCCGATCGAGCGCGCTTTCGAGCAGGCCCAGGTCGCGGAGTTCGGCCGCGCCGCCGTACCGGGCCACCGATTCAGCGTGGGCCCCCCGCACCATGGCCAGCGAGAGCCATACCGGCTCCATCAGCCTTCAGCGAGCTTCTTCATGAGGTTGGGGTAGCGCCGCATGAAGTCTTTTGCGGCGTCGAGCGCCTGCTCGTACTCGGGGTCGTAGCGCGTGAGTTCGACGCCGTCGGGCGTGCGGGTGGCGTAGAGCAGGTCGCCTTCGCCGACGCCGAGGTCGTCGAGCACCTGCTTGGGCAAGGTCACGCCGCAAGAGCCGCCCCATTTGCGGACTTTCAGTGGTCTGGTCATCGTTGGGCCGATCTGAGTTCGCGATAATTATCCTAAATATATAACACATTCGTTTGGCGCGTTGCAATGACGCATGATCCGGCGAGACTTGGCTTGCGCGCGCGCGGCGGGCGAGCTATATTGAGGGTCCGCGCCACTCTCGTTTCAGGCCCTGTCGTATCGGTACATTGACAGGGTATGGGCGGAGGCCTATAAGGCGCGGGCTTGTGCTGGCCGGAGGGGTGTTTTCGTGGACCCTGGCTTTCTGGTCGGTCGAGTGCGCTCTTTGACAAGTGAATACGGAAGAGATGCGTGGGCGGCGGCGCACAAGCGCCGTACGCAAACGCAGCAGGACGCTTGGCGGCCTTGCGAACATGTTTCGCCCGGCCGGTTGGCGTCACGCAATGTGCGTGCGGTAGCCAAGTCAACTTGAGAGTTTGATCCTGGCTCAGAACGAACGCTGGCGGCATGCTTAACACATGCAAGTCGAACGTGAAGCCAGGCTTCGGCCTGGTGGAGAGTGGCGCACGGGTGAGTAACGCGTGGGAACCTGCCCAGCGGTACGGAACAACCACGGGAAACTGTGGCTAATACCGTATACGTCCCCCTTGGTCATGCTTGGGGGAGAAAGATTTATCGCCGTTGGAGGGGCCCGCGTCGGATTAGGTAGTTGGTGGGGTAAAGGCCTACCAAGCCGACGATCCGTAGCTGGTCTGAGAGGATGATCAGCCACACTGGGACTGAGACACGGCCCAGACTCCTACGGGAGGCAGCAGTGGGGAATATTGGACAATGGGCGCAAGCCTGATCCAGCAATGCCGCGTGAGTGAAGAAGGCCTTAGGGTTGTAAAGCTCTTTCACCGGGGAAGATCATGACGGTACCCGGAGAAGAAGCCCCGGCTAACTCCGTGCCAGCAGCCGCGGTAATACGGAGGGGGCTAGCGTTGTTCGGAATTACTGGGCGTAAAGCGCGCGTAGGCGGCTTGTCAAGTTGGGCGTGAAAGCCCGGGGCTCAACCCCGGAATTGCGTTCAAAACTGGCAGGCTAGAGACCGGGAGAGGAGAGTGGAATTCCCAGTGTAGAGGTGAAATTCGTAGATATTGGGAAGAACACCAGTGGCGAAGGCGGCTCTCTGGTCCGGACCTGACGCTGAGGCGCGAAAGCGTGGGGAGCAAACAGGATTAGATACCCTGGTAGTCCACGCCGTAAACGATGAGTGCTAGACGTCGGGGGGCATGCCCTTCGGTGTCGCAGCTAACGCATTAAGCACTCCGCCTGGGGAGTACGGTCGCAAGATTAAAACTCAAAGGAATTGACGGGGGCCCGCACAAGCGGTGGAGCATGTGGTTCAATTCGACGCAACGCGCAGAACCTTACCAGCCCTTGACATGGGGGTCGCGGGGACCAGAGATGGTCTCCTTCAGTTCGGCTGGACCCCACACAGGTGCTGCATGGCTGTCGTCAGCTCGTGTCGTGAGATGTTGGGTTAAGTCCCGCAACGAGCGCAACCCTCGTCTTCAGTTGCCAGCGGTTCGGCCGGGCAC
>JACZUY010000096.1 GCA_022572945.1 Pseudomonadota bacterium | reverse complement strand
CGCCGGGCGAGGCGACCAAGGACTTCGAGCATCTCGAGCGGCTGACCGACGCCATGCTCGACGCCCGCATCGAGCGCGGCGACTTGGTGATCGCCTTCGGCGGCGGCGTGGTCGGCGATCTCGCCGGGTTTGCCGCCGGTATCCTGAGGCGCGGCGTCGCCGTGGTGCAGGTGCCGACCACATTGTTGGCCCAGGTCGACAGCTCGGTGGGTGGCAAGACCGGCATCAACACCCGCCACGGCAAGAACCTGGTAGGCGTGTTCCACCAACCGCGCCTGGTGCTGGCCGATACCGGCGTGCTCGACACGCTGCCCCGGCGCGAGGCGCTCGCGGGCTACGCCGAAGTTGTCAAGTACGGCCTCATCGACGACGCCGCTTTCTTCGCCTGGCTCGAGCAGCACGGCGCCGGCGTGTGCGCGGGCGACACCGCCGCCCGCCACCGGGCGGTGGTCACGAGCTGCGCGGCCAAGGCGCGCATCGTCGCCGCGGACGAACGCGAGACCGGCGCGCGCGCGCTGTTGAACCTCGGCCACACCTTCGCCCACGCGCTCGAGATCGAGAGCGGCTACCGCGTGCCGCATGGCGAGGCGGTCGCGGCGGGCATGGTGCTGGCGTTCGAGCTTTCGGCGCGGCTCGGCCTGTGCCCGGCGGACGACGCCCGGCGCGTGCGCCGCCATCTCGCCGCGGTCGGGCTGCCGACGACGCCCGGCGAGGCGCTCGGCGGCGAGGTCGCGCCCGAGCGTCTGCTCGCGCACATGGCGCAGGACAAGAAAGTGCGCGACGGGCGCCTCGTCTTCGTCCTCGCGCGCGGCATCGGCGCGGCGTTTATCAGCCGCGACGTCGACCCGGAAGCCGTGCGCGCGCTGCTCGACGAAGCGGGGACCGGCGCGGGGCAATGACGAGGTCATGGAAACGGCGCTGCTGATTTCGATTCTGGCGATCGTTCTTCTGTTGGTGCTGTCGGCCTTCTTTTCGGGCTCGGAGACGGCGCTGACGGCGGCCTCGCGGCCGCGCCTCCACCATCTCGAGCGCCGCGGCAACCGCCGCGCCGGCCTGGTCAACCGCCTGATCGAGAGCAAGGAGCGGATGATCGGCGCGATCCTCCTGGGCAACAACGCGGTCAACATCTTCGCCTCGGCGCTGGCCACCGGCGCGCTCATCAGCCTCGTCGGCGACGCTGGGGTGGTTTACGCCACCCTCGGCATGACGATTCTGGTCGTGATCTTCGCCGAGGTGCTGCCCAAGACCTACGCGCTTCGCCACGCCGACCGCTGGGCGCTGGCGGCGGCGCCGGCGATGCGCGCCGTGGTCGTCGTCCTGTCGCCGATCACCGCCGCGGTTCAGGTCGTGGTGCACGGCACGATGCGGCTGTTCGGCGTCGACGTCGCCGCCGGCGGCCTGTCGATGACCCCGCAGGAGGAATTGCGCGGCGCCATCGACTTGCACGTCCGCGACGGCGTCATGGTCAAGCACGAACGCGACATGCTGGAGAGCATTCTCGACCTCGAGGATGTCGAGGTCAGCGAAATCATGGTCCACCGCAAGAGCATGGTCATGGTCGAGATCGACGAAGCGCCGTCGCGCATCGTCGATCAGGTGGCGGACGGCCCCTACACCCGCATTCCGCTGTGGCGCGGCGAGGTCGACAACATCGTCGGCGTGCTCCACGCCAAGGACCTGTTGCGCGCGGTGAACGAGCACGAGGGCGACGTCGACGGGCTCGATATCGCGGCGGTGGCGGCGGAGCCCTGGTTCATTCCCGAAACCACGACGCTCGTGCAGCAACTGCAGGCGTTCCGCCGCCGCCGCACCCACTTCGCGCTGGTCGTCGACGAGTACGGCGCGCTGATGGGCATGGTCACCCTCGAGGACATCCTCGAGGAGATCGTCGGCGACATCGCCGACGAGCACGACGTCGTCTTCACCGGCGTCAGGGTCAACCCGGACGGCTCCTACACCGTGCGCGGCACGGTCACCATCCGCGACCTCAATCGCGAGTTCGAGTGGGACCTGCCCGACGAGGAGGCGGCGACCATCGCCGGCCTGGTGATCCACGAGGCGCAGCAGATTCCCAACGTCGGCCAAGGCTTCGTGTTCTATGGATTCAAGTTCGAGGTGCTGGCGCGCCAGCGCAACCAGCTCACCTCGCTCCGCCTCACCCCACCCAAAGCGGACGAAGAGCCCGCCGCTCAATAGGCGACGCGCCGGCCAGCGCGCGCGGCTGCGCCGACGCGTTCGACCGCGCGCCGGCGCCGGCGATCCGCTCTAGACGCCGGCCGCGACGCCGCCGTGACCCGCCTTCGAATGCCCCTCGGCCGTCGCCGCCTCGCGGAAATACGACATGATGTGGACGCGCAGGCTTGCGGTCAGCGAGGATTCGGGCCGGTCGAGATCGATATCGGAGGAGATCTCGTGGACCGTGCGGCCCTCGCGCCGCCCGATCTCGACCAGCGCATCCCACATCGCCGGCTCGAGCCTGACGCTTGTGCGCTTGCCGTTCACCACGACGTTCCTGTTGACGAGTGAACTTCGTGTCCTGTTGACGAGTGAACTTCGTGCAGCCCTGTTCGCCATGTGCGCGAATGTGGTGCTCTTGCCTCTTCGTCGAATCGCGGTGAGTTTAACAAATTTTCGCTTGTAATTCTATGATTAATTGCTCTCGTAAGTTTAGGCAGATAATCGTCCAAGCGCGCCGGGGCCGGCTTGTCAGCCGCTGGCGAAGCCGGCATACTTCGGCGATGGACGGCAAAGGATTCATACCATCGCTGATCAAGAATGACCGACGGGCGTTCAATCGGCACTCAGCCCAAATCTTCTATCGACCAAAACCTGGCCGCATGAGCGGCGGTGCCCAATTATTGCGATCGAAGCCGGCGCGCTTGCCCGCGGTCATTGCGAGTGGGTCATCGTGACCACTGGTATCATGCGGATGGAAGAGGCGGCGGCGCGCAGTCACGACGCGATCCACGCCTGCGATTATCCCGGCTGCGAGGAAGACGGGGTCCATCGGGCCCCGCGCTCGCCCGTCGCGCTCAGAAGTTACTACTGGTTCTGTCTCGAGCACGTGCGCCGTTACAACGCGACGTGGAGCTTCTTCGCCGGCATGAGCCGGCCCGAGATCGAGGCGTATCTGCACGCCGACCTGACCTGGCATCGCCCGACCTGGCGCTTCGGGATGTCACACCGGCTGCGCAAGGCGGCGAATGGCGCGGGTTTCAAAGACGTCTTCGGCCTGTTCGGCGCGGGCGCCGGGTCGAGGCGAAATCGCAACGGCGACGGGCACGCGCCGGCGAACGAACGCGACGCACTGGCGGTCATGGACCTTGCCCATCCAGTGACGCTGGCCGATATCAAGGCGCGGTTCAAGCAATTGGCCAAATGCCTCCACCCCGACGTGAACGGCGGCGACACGAGGGCCGAGAACCGGCTCAAGCGGGTGATCGAGGCGTATCGCGTGCTTCTCGGCCGCCCGAATGCCTGAGCGGCCGTCGCCGCGCGCTTGAGAACCACGGCTGCTCGTGATAGGGACACCGTTCGCGACCCCCGGCGGTCAAGCGAGTGGTTCGCGTCGAGGGGCGCGGGGTGAACCGAAGGTCGCCGCCGTCATCGCGGCAATCGCGGCCCCGAACGGTCATCGCAGTCACGGATTAGAATGGTCATGACAACGTCTTCGCCCGCGAGCGAGCTTCCGGCAATGCCGATCGACGACCCGGACATTCACGTCTCGGTGCGCCAGGCCTTCGGCATCGACAGCGACCTTGAGGCGCCGGCGTTTTCGCAGGTCAGCGAACACGTCCCCGACATCGACGACGCCTACCACTTCGACCACGAAACCACGCTCGCCATCCTCGCGGGGTTCGCCTTCAACCGCCGGGTCATCATCCAGGGCTACCACGGCACCGGCAAGTCGACCCACATCGAGCAGGTGGCGGCGCGGCTCAACTGGCCGTGCATCCGGATCAACCTCGACGGCCACATCAGCCGCATCGACCTGATCGGCAGGGACGCGATCGTGCTGCGCGACGGCCAGCAGGTCACCGAGTTCCGCGAGGGTTTCCTGCCGTGGGCGGTGCAGAACCCCACCGCGCTCGTGTTCGACGAGTACGACGCCGGCCGGCCCGACGTGATGTTCGTCATCCAGCGCGTGCTCGAGGCCAAGGGCAAGCTCACGCTGCTCGACCAGAACCGGGTGCTGCGGCCACACCCGTCGTTCCGCCTGTTCGCCACCACCAATACGGTGGGGCTCGGCGACACCACCGGGCTCTACCACGGCACGCAGCAGATCAACCAGGGGCAGATGGACCGCTGGAACATCGTCGCCACGCTGAACTACCTGCCGCACGAGGACGAACAAAAGATCGTGCTGGCCAACATGCCGTCGCTCCACACCGACGAGGGCCGGGCGCTGATCAGCAAAATGATCAACGTCGCCGAGCTCACCCGCGACGGATTCGTCGCCGGCGACATCTCGACCGTGATGTCGCCGCGCACGGTGATCACCTGGGCCGAGAACGCGGACATCTTCGGCGACGTTGGCTTCGCCTTCCGGCTCACTTTCATCAACAAGTGCGACGAGCTCGAGCGCGCCAACGTCGCCGAGTACTACCAGCGCTGCTTCGGCGAGGAGCTGCCCGAGTCGGCCGCCGCGGCGGTCGAGCAGTAATCCGGCGGTCATGACCGAGGTCGAAAACCCGGTCGAGCCGTTCAAGCGCGCCGTCGCCGCGGCGATGCGGGCGCTGTCGCAGAGCCGCGAGCTCACGGTCAGCTTCGGCGCCGAGCAGCCGGGCCTGACGACCGATGGCGAGGCGCGGCTGCCGCGGATCGAGCGTGACCTCGCGGCAGACGAGGTGGGTCGCGTGCGCGGCGTCGGCGACGCGCTCGCGCTCAGGCTGCGCTACCACGACGAGGCGCTGCACGCGCGCCGCCGCCCGGCCGGAGAGCTCGCCCGGACGATCTACGATGCGGCCGAGCAGGCGCGCGTCGAATCGCTCGGCGCGCGCCGGCTCGACGGCGTCGCCGACAACGTCGCCGCGATGCTCGAAGCGCGCTGCCGCGCACAAGGCTATGCGCGTATCAGCGCGTTCGAGGACGTGCCGCTCGCCGAGGCGATCGGCTTGCTCGTGCGCGAGCGCATCACCGGCCGGTTGCCGCCCGAGAGCGCACGCCGAATGGTCGATCTGTGCCGTCCGTGGATCGACGCCAAGGCGGCCCGCGCGTTCGACGACCTGCGACGCGACGCCGCGCACCAGGATCTCTTCGCGCGCGATCTGCGCCGGCTGCTTGCGGCGCTCGATTTCGCCGACGAGGACGCGGACGACCCTGCCGACGACGCCGAGGCGCAACAGGGCGGCGATGGGGCGGAGGGTGCCGATGGCAAGGCCGAGGCGGGTGACGCCGACGGGATGGACGCGCCGTTCGCGGCGCCCGGGGACGAGGCCGAGGGCGACAGCGCCGCCGAGGCGGGTCTGCTCGGCGATGAGGCCGGCGCCAGCGGCGCGGAGGAAGCGGGCCGCAGCGAGCAGCCGTGGCGCGCGGATGGCGCCGGGCCGAACGCGCCCCGCGAGCCCGCGTATCGCACCTTCACGACGGCGTACGACGAGGTGATCAACGCCGACGAACTGTGCGAACCGGGCGAGCTAAGCCGCCTGCGCACGCAGCTCGACCACCAGCTGGCGAGTCTTCGGGGAGTCACCGCCAAGCTCGCCAACCGCCTGCAGCGCCGTCTGCTCGCCCAGCAGTTGCGGAGCTGGGAGTTCGACCTCGAAGAGGGACTCCTCGACGCCGCCCGCCTCGCCCGCGTCGTCGCCAACCCGATGAACTCGCTGTCGTACAAGCAGGAGAAGCAGAGCGAGTTCCGCGATACCGTGGTGACGCTGCTGATCGACAATTCGGGGTCGATGCGCGGGCGGCCGATCACCGTCGCCGCGATGAGCGCCGACATCCTCGCCCGCACCCTCGAGCGCTGCGGCGTGCGGGTCGAGATCCTCGGCTTCACCACCCGCGCGTGGAAAGGCGGGCAATCGCGCGAGCGATGGCTGCAACAAGGCAAGCCGCAGCGCCCGGGGCGCCTCAACGACCTCAGGCACATCGTCTACAAGAGCGCCGACACCCCTTGGCGGCGCGCGCGCAAGCGCCTCGGGCTGATGCTTCGCGAGGGCCTTCTGAAGGAGAACATCGACGGCGAGGCGCTGTTGTGGGCGCACAACCGCCTGCTCGGCCGGCCCGAGCAGCGGCGCATCCTCATGGTCATCTCGGACGGCGCGCCGGTCGACGATTCGACGCTCTCGGTCAACAACGGCAATTACCTCGAGCGCCACTTGCGCGCGGTGATCGGCTGGATCGAGGCGATGTCGTCGGTCGAGCTGATCGCCATCGGCATCGGCCACGACGTCACCCGCTACTACCGCCGCGCGGTCACCATCGTCGATGCCGAGCAGCTCGGCGACGCGATGCTCGGCAAGCTCGCCGAGATGTTCGACGACGACCCGCGAGCAAAGGTAGGGGCGCGCAGGGGGCGGCGCGATCGCAGGATTCTGCATTAGCGTGCCGCCCGTTCGCTATCGGTCGTAGCGCGCGCAGGTCGGCCAAGCGGCGGAGGACCACCGCGAAGGCGCTGGCGGTCGCGGCGCAAGCGGCGGCCGCGGCGACGCGCTGCCGCTTGCGGACGAGCGAACGGACTCCTAGAGCATTATTCGTTCACCTTTACTAAAATCAAAGGTGAACTGCGTTCAATCGCCACGCAGGCTTCCGCCGCATAAGCGGCGGCCCGCATTTATTGCGATCAAAAGGGGGCGCGGGCTGAAGCGTGATCCGAACGAGTGGAATCGTTCGGATTACGCGCTATGTCGTCGGGGAGGGCGCGGCTCAGCCGGCGGCGGGGGCGGCCTTCTCGACGCGGCGCTTGAGGCGGCGCGCGGTCCGCGAAAGCTTGTCGTCGCTGGTCGCCAGAAGATAGGCGTCGAGACCGCCCTTGTGGTCGACCGCGCGCAGCGCGTACGCCGTGACCCTGAGGCGCGCCGTCTCGCCGAGCGCGGCGCTGGTCAGCGAAGCGTGCTGCAGGTTCGGCAGAAAGCGCCGGCGCGTCCTGTTGTGCGCGTGGCTGACGTTGTTGCCGGTCTGCACCTGCTTGCCCGTCAGCTCGCAACGTCGGGCCATCGGATCGGTCCCCGCATCAAACGATTCGCGCCGCAAGGGCGGCGCGCGTGAACAGGCGGCGATGTTTAGGCGACGAGCCCGCCCGGGTCAAGCCGAATCGCCGCCCCGGAAGGCCTCGAGCAGCCGCATCGCGGCGGCGTGCGGCGTGAGCGCGCCTTCGGCGACCTCGTCCTCGAGCCGCGCCGCGAGCGCCGCCACCTGCGGGTGCGCCTTGAACGCCGCCACAAGGCCGTCGCCGATCTCGCTCCACATCGAGCCGCGCGACTGGCGTGCGCGGCGGCGCCCGGTCCCGCCCGATGGTACCAGCGCGGCGCGGTGGTCCTCGACCGCCCGCCACACCTCGGCGACGCCGTCACCGTGCAGCGCCGAGCAGGCGAGGACGCGCGGCGTCCAATCGGACGACGCCGGGCGCAGGAGCCCGAGCGCCGCGCGGTAGTCGGCCTGCATTCGCCCGGCGGCGTCGGCGAGCGCGCCGTCCGATTTGTTGACGACGATCAGGTCGGCGAGCTCGACGATCCCCTTCTTGATCCCCTGCAGCTCGTCGCCGCCGCCGGGGGCAAGGAGCAGCAGGAAGGTGTCGACCATGTCGGCGACCGCGGTCTCCGACTGCCCAACGCCGACGGTCTCGACGACGACGTCGTCGAAGCCGGCGGCCTCGCACGCAAGCATCGCCTCGCGCGTGCGCCGGGCGACGCCGCCGAGGATCTCCCCCGCGGGCGACGGCCGGATGAACGCGCCCTCGCTCTTGGCCAGCTCCGCCATGCGCGTCTTGTCGCCGAGGAGCGCGCCGCCGCCACGCTTGCTCGACGGATCGACCGCGAGCACGGCGACGCGGTGGCCGCGCTCGATCAGGTGCAGCCCGAACGCCTCGATGAAGGTCGACTTGCCGACCCCGGGCGCGCCCGAGACGCCGACCCGCGCCGAGCCCCCGGTTTCGGGCAGCAGCCGGGCGAGCAGCGCCTGCGCGCGCGCTTGGTCGTCGCCGCGGGTCGATTCGATCAACGTGATCGCCCGCGCCAGCGCGCGGCGGTCGCCCGCGAGCACGGCGTCGGCGATGCGGGTAGTCTCGTCGGCGGCCTCGTTCATGGCGCCAGATTAGGGCAATATTCGTTTACCTTTACACAGTAAAGGTGAACTGCGTTCAAACGCCACGCAGGCTCCCGCCGCATAAGCGGCGGCCCGCACTTGCGGGCTGGCGTAATCCGAACGAGTGGAATCGTTCGGATTATGCTCCAACCTCGCGCGCGCGCCCGACAACCCGATTCGCCCGCGCTGGCGCCTGGTTGGTGATTCGGTCATCATCGCGGGCGGAGCTGCGGGGAGGGGGCGGTGCTTGAGCGGGGAGAGACCTACGAGGCGGTCTACGGCGGGTTCCGCTGGCGGATTCCTAAGCGCATCAACATCGGCGTCGACGTCTGCGACAAGTGGGCCGGCGACCCGGACAAGCTCGCGCTGATCTTCGAGACCCACGACGGCCGGGTCGAAAACTACACGTTCGCCAAGCTCAAGGAGCTATCGAACCGCTTCGCCAACGCGCTCCGCGCGCTCGGGTTGCGTTCCGGCGACCGCGTCGCGGTCCTGCTGCCGCAGTGCCCCGAGACCGCGATCGCGCACATCGCCGCGTACAAGCTCGGCGCCATCGTCATGCCGCTGTTCACGCTGTTCGGCCCCGACGCGCTCGAATACCGGCTCGAGAACTCGGGCGCCAAGGCGCTGGTCACCGATTCGGATAACCTCGGCAAGGTGCTGCCGCTTCGCGACCGCCTGCCCGCGCTCGACACGCTGATCGCCATCGACGGCGCCGGCGACGCAGTGGACTACCGGGCGCTGATCGGCAAGGCCTCGGACGCCTTCGAGCCGGTCGACACCGCGGCCGACGACCCGGCGCTCATCAGCTATACCTCGGGCACCACCGGCCCGCCCAAGGGCGCGCTCCACGCCCACCGCTCGATCCTCGGGCACCTGCCGGG
>JACZUY010000095.1 GCA_022572945.1 Pseudomonadota bacterium | reverse complement strand
CGGAGAAGAAGGAGGCGGGCGCCGGCGGCGGCCCGCCCGGCGGCATGGGCGGCATGGACTTCTGATCTTCTACCGCCATTCGCTATCCGGTTCGGGGCCGCGTTTCGCGCGGCCCCTTTTTTTCGCCGCGGGTCCGGCGGCGGCGCGCCCCGAATCTGTTGTGGTCGAACCGATCGTCCCTCACTATAGGAGAGGACGGCGATCCGATTCCGCAAGCCAAGGAGCGCACACCATGAGCAAGGTTTCCACGTCGATGAAGCTCGGCGTCAGCGCCAAGCAGGTCTGGGACCTGATCGGCGGGTTCAACGCATTGCCCGACTGGCACCCGGCGATCGAAAAGAGCACGATCGAGGGCGAGGAAGGCGCCACGGGCAGCGTACGGCGCCTCGAGCTCGCGGGCGGCGGCGAGATCGTCGAGCGGCTCGAGCGGCTCGACGACGGCGGGCGCAGCTACAGCTACTCGATCGTGTCGGGCCCGTTGCCCTTGGCCAACTACAACTCGACGATTCGCGTCGGCGAGGACGCCGACGGCAACGCCACCGTCGAATGGTCGGGCGAGTTCGACCCCGCCGGCGCCAGCGAAACCGACGCCATGAAGCTGGTCGAAGGCATCTACCAGGCCGGATTGGACAACCTGAAAAAGATGTTTGGCGGCTGAGAACCGCCGCGCGGCGCGGAACGCGCGCGGCCGCGCCGGCGGAGGCAGGGGGCGACGCGCCGAATGGAGGGAGAAGCGGATGCAGGACATCGCGAACACACTCGAAAACCAGTGGATGCCGTTCACCGCGAACCGGGATTTCAAGGAGAACCCCCGCCTGCTCGCGCGCGCCGAGGGCATGTACTACTGGGACCACCACGGCCGAAAGATCATCGACGGCGCCGCCGGCATGTTTTGCGTGACCGCCGGCCACGGCCGCAAGGAGATCGCCGAGGCGACGTCGCGTCAGCTCACCGAGCTCGACTACTCGCCGCCGTTCCAGTTCGGCCACCCGGCGGCGTTCGCGCTGTCGCGCCGGCTGTCGTCGATCCTGCCGGGCGACATCAACCATGTGTTCTTCACCAACTCGGGCTCCGAGGCGGTGGATTCGGCGCTCAAGATCAGCCTCGCCTACCACCGCGCGCGCGGCGAGGGCCAGCGCATGCGCTTCGTCGGCCGCGAGCGCGCGTACCACGGGGTGAACTTCGGCGGTATCTCGGTCGCCGGCATGGTGAAGAACCGCGAGGCGTTCGGCCTCGGGCTTCCCGGCGTCGTCCATCTGCGCCACACCTGGCTGCCCGAGCAGCGATTCAGCCGCGGCGAGCCCGAGGTCGGCGCCGAGCTCGCCGACGATCTGCAGCGGCTCGTCGAGTTGCATGGCGCCGAGAACATCGCCTGCTGCATCGTCGAGCCGATCGCCGGCTCGGTCGGGTGCATCGTCCCGCCCAAGGGCTACCTCAAACGCCTGCGCGAGATCTGCGACCGCCACGGCATTCTGCTCATCTTCGACGAGGTGATCACCGGCTTCGGCCGCACCGGCAAGGCGTTCGCCGCCGACAGCTTCGAGGTGCTGCCCGACATGATCACGATAGCCAAGGGACTGACCAACGGCAACGTGCCCATGGGGGCGGTGGCGGTGCGCGATCATATCTACGAGACGATCGTCGACGCGGCGCCCGAGGGGTCGGTCGAGCTGTTCCACGGCTATACCTATTCGGGCTGCCCGGTCGCCTCGGCCGCCGGTCTCGCCGCGCTCGACATCTACGACAAGGAGGACCTGTTCGCGCGCGCCGCCCGGATGTCGCCGAGCTTCCTCGATATGGTGTTCGCGCTTCGGGAGCTTTCGATCGTGACCGACATCCGCGGCTACGGCCTGCTCGCGGGGTTCGACCTGGCGCCCGACAAGTCGCCGGGAATGCGCGGCTACGAGGTCCTGCAACGGCTCTTCGAGGCCGGCATGATCGCCAAGCTGACCGGCGACGTCGTCCTGCTTTCGCCGCCGCTGATCGTCGAGGAGAGTCACATCGACGAGATGGACGGCAAGCTGCGCAAGGTGCTCAACAGCTTCTGAGCGGCGCCACGGGGCAACCCACCCAAGGCGGCGCTTCGGATCGGCCGCCCCCCGGCGGCCGCCGGGGCGCTCGATAGGACGATCATGCGAAGGGAAGGGGAGCGAACATGAAGGTTGCGTTCATCGGCCTCGGCAACATGGGCTTTCCGATGGCCGGACACCTCGCCGCGGGCGGCCACGAGGTCACGGTCTACAACCGCACCCGCTCCAAGGCCGAGGCGTGGGTCGCCAGGCACCGGGCCGCCGCCGCCGCGACGCCGAGGGAGGCTGCCGCGGGCGCCGGGATCGTCTTCACCTGCGTCGGCGCCGACAATGATCTGCGCGAGGTCGTCCTCGGCGACGGCGGCGCGCTCGCGGCGATCGAGGCCGGCGCGATCCTCGTCGACCACACGACCGCGTCGGCCGACGTCGCGCGCGAGGTCGCGGCCAGGGCAGATGAGCAGGGAGTCGCGTTCCTCGACGCGCCCGTCTCCGGCGGCCAGAACGGGGCCGAGAACGGCGTGCTCACGGTGATGGCCGGCGGCGGCGAGGCGGCGTTCGAGCGCGCCCGGCCGGTGATCGACTGCTACGCGCGCGCGGTCACGCTGATGGGCCCGGTGGGCGCCGGCCAGCTCACCAAGATGGTCAACCAGATCTGTTGCGTCGGCATCGTCGAAGGGCTCGCCGAGGCGCTCAATTTCGCGGTGCGCGCGGGCCTCGATCCCGGGCGCGTGGTCGACGTGATCTCCAAGGGGGCGGCGCAATCGTGGCAGATGGACAACCGCGCCGGCACCATGATCGAGGGCAAGTTCGACTTCGGCTTCGCCGCCGACTGGATGCGCAAGGACCTCGGCATCTGCCTTGCGGAAGCGCGCAACAACGGCGCGATCCTGCCGATCATCGAGGTGATCGACCAGCAGTTCGCGCGCCTGCAGGAGCGCGGCGAGGGCCGGCTCGACAACACCGCGCTCATCCGCCTGCTCTCGGACGCTTAGAGCGAATTCAGAACGAGTGGAATCGTTCGGAATTCGCCAGCCCGCGACTGCGGGCCGTCGCGTATGCGACGAGAGCCTGCGTGGCGATTGAACGCTGCTTGCCTTTGACCTTAGTAAAGGCAAGCTGAAAATGCTTAGGCGCGGTCCGCGCCTCACCCCTGGTCGGGCAGATAGTCGTCGGACCACTTGAGCACGATGTTGAAGCTGATGCTGACCCGGATCTGCTTCGACAGGTTGGGGTGGACGAAGTGGTTGATGAACGCCGGCCACATCATCAGCATCCCGGCTTCGGGCGTCACCGTGTACTCGGGATTGACGTAGGGGTCGCCCTTGATGGCGGTCATGTTCACCCCCGGCCTCGGGTCGTAGAAGGTGATGCAGCCTGGGCGTAGGTCGCCGCGGGTTTTCAGCTTCTCCCGCGATTTGGGGATGGTCACGTAGTAGGTGCCGCTCAGGTAGGCACGCGGGTGGTTGTGGGCGTCGTGATAGTCGCCGAAGCGGTTGACGCTGGGCCAGCCGTGGATGCGCCAGTCGATCGGGTAATCGATGCCGATGTGGCGCAGGTAGCCGACCACCGTGTCGTTGACGCCGGCGCGGAGCCAGTTGACCGCGGGATGGTCGCGGTTGAACAGGTCGGGCGTGCGGTAGTCGGTGGTCAGGTCGCGGTTCTCGCGCTCCATATCGCGGACGAGCCCGAGCAGTTCCTGGTTGGGCGCCTCGCAGTCGGCGAGCCGGCGCTGCACGAAGGTCGTGGGCCACAGCTCGACAAAGCCTTCCCGCCAGTCACGACCGCTCGCCATCGCCTGATACCGTTTCCACGAACAATCGAGTGTAAGCGATTTTCAAAAAGCTCGAATAAAGGGGTCAGACCCCTTTATTCGTTGAGGACCTCATCACTCACACGGCGCGCATGCTAGCACGAAAAAGGCCGCCGTATCAGGCCCCTCAGCCGCGCTCCTCGGCCTTGGCGCGGTCCCACAGCGCGTCCATCTCCTCGAGCGTGGAGTCCTCGGGCGTTCGCTCTTGCTCGGAGAGCAGCTCCTCGATGCGGCGGAAACGTCGCTCGAACTTGGCGTTGGCCTGGTTGAGCGCCGCTTCGGCGTCGATCTCGGCGTGGCGCGCCAGGTTGACGCAGGCGAACAGGAGGTCGCCGATCTCGTCGGCGAGACGCTCGCTGGGCGCATCGGCGGCGAGCTCGGCGCGGAATTCGGCGATCTCTTCGTCGATTTTGTCGAATACCGGCGCGGGATCGGGCCAGTCGAAGCCGACGCGCGCCGCCCGCGCCTGCAGCTTCCTTGCCCGCGTGAGCGCGGGAAAACCGCGTGCGACGCCGTCGAGGACGCTGTCTGCGCGCCCCGCTTCGGCCGCCCCGGCGCGGCGCTCGGCCGCCTTGTGCGCCTCCCACGCAAGCGTCTGCGCCGCGGCCGAGCCGACATGGTCGTCGCCGAACACATGCGGGTGCCGGCGCACCATCTTGTCGGCGACGCCGCCGGCCACCGCGTCGAAGTCGAACAGGCCCGCCTCGCTGGCCATCCGGGCGTAGAACACGACCTGGAACAGAAGATCGCCGAGCTCGTCGCGAAGCGCCGGCCAGTCCTCGTCGGCGATCGCCTCGGCGACCTCGTAGGCCTCCTCGATGGTGTAGGGGGCGATCGTGGCGAACGTCTGCTCCACGTCCCACGGACAACCGTGGTCGGGATCGCGCAGCCGCGCCATGACGTCGAGAAGTCGGGTGATCGGTGTCATTCGTCGTTCGCTCGCCGTATCCGGTCGGGGGCCGGGCGCAGACTAGCCCGGCGACCGGCCGCCGCAAAGCGCGCCGGCCGGGAAACCGTCCGAACCGCGGCGCGCCCGAGCGTAGCTACGAAGGAACGAACCTCCCACGCCAGCATAGGGAGCCGGGGCAGGGAGCGAAAATAGTGATGAAATATGGTAAATCACCGACACCAACCAGCATGACATTGTGACGCATAAGGGATATTATGAGCAATTCCGTTAACCCAAAATACAGGCTTTCGGTCAAGGCGCGTATGCCACCGCCCGGAATCGTCGCCTTCACCGATCGTCGCGCGGCGGCTTTTTGAAAAGCCTGAAGAAGTTTTCCGTCGTCGCGGCGGCGAACGCCGCGTCGGAAACCCCCTTGAGTCGGGCGATACATTCGGCCGTATGGACGACGAACGCGGGCTCGTTGGGCTTTCCGCGCCGCGGCGCCGGCGCCAGGTACGGCGCGTCGGTCTCGACCAGCAGCCGGTCGAGCGGCAGGTCGCGTACGGTGTCGCGCAAGCCCTCCGCATTTTTGAACGTGACGATTCCCGCGACCGAGATATAGAACCCAATTCTCATCGCTCTTTCAGCGAGTTCTCGGCCAGTGCTGAAGCAATGGATGAGCCCGGTGAACGCTCCGGCGCGCATCTCGTCCTCGAGGATCGCGGCGGTGTCGGCGTCAGCGTCGCGGCTATGGACGATCAACGGCAGGCCAGTCTCGCGCGCCGCCGCGATGTGCGTGCGGAAGCTCTCCTGTTGCGCGGCGCGCGGGCTGTTCTCGTAGTAGTAATCGAGCCCCGTCTCGCCGATGCCGATGACCTTCGGGTCGCCGGCAAGCGCGACGATCCTGTCGGGCGCGATGCCGGGCTCGGCGGCGGCGTCGTGCGGATGCACCCCCACCGAGCAGTAAATGTCGTCGTACCGCCGCGCGATCCCAAGCACTGCCTCGAACCTGCTGAGACGCGTGCAGATCGTCTGCATGACGCCGACGCCGGCCGCGCGGGCGCGCGCCACCACCCCGTCGAGGTCTTCGAGGAGTTCGGGAAAGTCGAGGTGGCAGTGGCTGTCGACGAGCATCAACGCGCGGCCTCGGCGCCGTGCTCGACGTAGCGCGGGAACACGCCTTCGGGCTTGGGAAGCGGCGTGCCCGGGGCGAGCGAATTTTCGTCCGTGACGCGGTTTCCGGGGTTCAAATGGGCGAACGTGCGTTGGTCTTCCGGGACCGCGAGCTGATCGAGGATTCGCGCCGTCGATTCGGGCATGAACGGCTGCGACGTTATCGCCAGGTGCCGGATCACCTCGGCCAAGGCGTAAAGCACCTCCTTCATGCGCTCGGGATCGCTCTTTCTAAGCACCCACGGGGCGAGGTGATCGACGTTGACGTTGGCTTCCTTCACCACCAGCCAAATTCTCTCGAGCGCGGAATGGAACGCCTGCCTCTGCATCAGGGGCCGGACTTTCCGCAGCAACCCATGGGCATGGCGCAACGAAATCACCGCGTCCAGGACGCTCGGGTCGACGTGACATCCGTCGTTCGCGGCCGGCGCCGGGACCGCCCCGCCGCAATACCTGTTGATCATCGAAAGCACGCGCTGGACGAGGTTGCCGTAGTCGTTGGCGAGGTCGTTGTTCGCGCGCGAGACCATGGCGCGGTGCGAGAAATCGCCGTCGTTGCCGAACGGCACCTCCCTGAGCAGGAAGTACCGCACCTGGTCGACGCCGTAGCGCTCGACCAGCGCCGACGTATCGATGATGTTGCCCAGCGACTTCGAGATCTTCTGCCCTTCGTTGGTCCACCAGCCGTGGGCGAAGATCCGCCTCGGCGGCGGCAGGTCGGCGGCCATCAGGAACGCCGGCCAATAGACCGCGTGGAAGCGCAGGATGTCCTTGCCGACGATATGCACGTCGGCGGGCCAGAACCGCCGGTACCCGGCGCCTCCGGTGTCGGGGTAGCCGACGCCGGTGAGGTAGTTGGTCAGCGCGTCGATCCACACGTACATGACGTGGTCGGGGTCGTCGGGCACCGGCACACCCCATTTGAAGCTGGTGCGCGAGACCGAGAGGTCGTCGAGTCCCCCCTTGACGAAGCTGACCACCTCGTTGCGCCGGCTGCCGGGCAGCACGAAATCGGGGTTCTCGTCGTAGAACGCGAGCAGCCGGTCCTGCCACGCCGAGAGCCGGAAGAAGTAGCTCGGCTCCTCGACCCATTCGACCGGCGCGCCGCTGGGCGCCTTGCCGTCGACCAGCTCGGACTCGGCGTGGAACGCCTCGTCGCGCACCGAGTACCAGCCGGCATAGGTGCCGAGGTAGATCTGGTCGCGCGCGACGAGTTCGCGCCAGAGCTGCTGCACCGAGGTCTTGTGGCGCGGCTCGGTGGTGCGGATGAAGTCGTCGTTGGTGAACGCGAGCAGCTTGCTGAGACCGCGGAACGGCTCGGAAATGCGGTCGACGAAATCCTGCGGCGCCTCGCCGGCCGCGGTCGCCGCCTTTTCCACCTTCTGGCCGTGCTCGTCGGTGCCGGTCAGGAACATCACCTCGCGCCCGTCGAGCCGCATGAAACGCGCCAGCGCGTCGCAGGCCAGCGAGGTGTACGCGTGGCCGATATGCGGCTTGTCGTTGACGTAATAAATCGGCGAGGTGACGTAGAAGCGTTTTGCCTCTGACATTCCTGACCCCTGATTTCCGAAAGCGCGTGCCGAAGGCGACCGTTACGGGCGGGACTCGAGCGCCGAGAACGCGGCGATCACGACCTGCTTGCGGTCGAGGTTCACGCGGTCAACATCGGCTGCGAGACGACCTATCTTTTCCCACACCCCGGTCCAATGTTCAAGGCTGCCACGGGCAAGCAGACCGCGGATCGCGGCCCCCTCCCCTTCGACCACCTCGCGCATCGCCGCGCCCGTCGCGCCGAGCCGCACCATCCGCGCGAGCCACTGCAGCAGGAGCTCCATGACGGTGTCGTACGTCGCCTCGGCGCCCGCGCGCGCCGCGCGCCCGGCGAGTCCGTGGACCGCCTCGACGTCGATTTCCGGCGCTCCCGACAACAACGCGACGACCTCGCGGTAGAGCGCCAGCCCGCCTTCGTCGGCGAGCCGCAGCGCGCGGCCGGGGCGGCCGTCGGCGAGGCGGGCAAGCGACGCCGCCTCGCCGGCCTCGAGTGTCGGCCGGTGGCGGACGAGAAAGTCGCCCACCCGGGCTTCATCGACGGCCCGCAGCAACAGCCGCCGGCACCGCGAGCGGATCGTCGCCAGCAGCCGGCCGGGGGCGTGGCTTACGAGCAGAAACAAGACCTTGTCTGGCGGTTCTTCGAGCAGTTTCAGAAGCGCATTGGCGGCGTTCACGTTCATTTCGTCGGCGACGTCGACGACCACCACCCGCCAGCCTCCTTCCGACGCGGTATGTCGCAGGAACGGACCCACCGCGCGCACGTCGTCAACGACGATCTCGCGCCGCATGCGCTTCGCCTTCTCGTCGTATGTGCGCTCCACGGTCAAGAGGTCGCCGTGCCCGCGTGCGGCGACGCGGCGGAACACCGGGTCGCCGGGGTCGAGCGCGAGCGAATCGGGGGCGTCGCCGAACAGATTGCCGCCGGCGCCGAGGACGAAGCGCGCGAAGCGGTAGGCGAGCGTCGCCTTGCCGATCCCCGTCGGGCCGCAGATCAGCCAGGCGTGGGCAAGCCGGTGCGAGCGCCAGCCGTCGAGCAGCGTCGCCTCGGCGTCGGCGTGGCCGATCAACTCCGGGTTCGCCCGCGGCGGCGGTGGCGACGCGGGCGCGTCGGCGGCTTCAGCCATTGGCTTCGAGCCCCAGCCGTTTTTCGACCACGGCGACGATCTCGCGGTGCACGGCGTCGGGGTCGGGCCGCGCGTCGATCACCGCGCAGCGTTCGGGCTCGCGTCGCGCAATGTCGAGAAACCCGTCGCGCAGACGTTGGTGAAACGCCCGGTCCATGCGTTCGTAGCGATCGTCGCCGCCGCGCTCCCGCGCGCGCTCGAGACCCTCGTCGACCGGAAGGTCGAGGATGATGGTGAGGTGCGGCGCGAATGACCCCATGGCGATCGCAGAGGTGCGCAAAACCGGCTCGGGCCCAAGCTCCAGGCCATGGCCCTGGTACGCCAGGGTCGAATCGGCGAAGCGGTCGGAGACCACCCAGTCGCCGCGGGCGAGCGCCGGTTGCACGGTGTTGACGAGATGATCGCGCCGCGCGGCGAAGTGCAGCAGCACCTCGGTGACCGCGTCCCAGCGGTCGGGATCGCCGCTGACGAGCAGCCGGCGAATCTCCTCGGCGCCGGGGCTGCCGCCGGGCTCGCGGGTGCACACGACGGTCAGGCCGCGCGCTTCGA
>JACZUY010000094.1 GCA_022572945.1 Pseudomonadota bacterium | reverse complement strand
CCCATAGGAATGCAAAACCCTGTTCGATGAAGCGCCTGTTATCTGTCCGTTGACATGACGAAACGCCAAGCTGTCGTGATTTTTCTCATCGCGCTTGCCGTTCGGCTCGCTTACCACCAGCTCGTCCCGGCCTTCGACGGCAGCTACGACAACGGCAGCGATTCCGAAAAATACATATGGCGCGCGCTCAGCATCCTCGAGCACGGCCAGGTCATACGAACCGTCGATGGTCAGACGTATCCCGACTTCGGCCGGATGCCTCTTTATCCGCACTTTATCGCCGCCATTTTCTGGATTGTCGGTGAGCAGAGCCTCGCCGCGATAACCGCGGTCCAGGCGATCATCAGCTCGTTCACGGTCTTGGCCATCGGTCTCATCGCGGGCGCGTTCGCCCGACGATGGGCCGTGCCGGCGGCGTTGCTGGCCAGCTTCTGGCCGGCCTTCGTCGTGTACGCGGCGTGGGCCCTGACCGACAGCCTGTTCGTGGACTTCTTTACCTGGGGATTGTGCGCCTGCGTCTGGGCATCGCGGGACCGCCGGCCGGCTTGGCTTTTGGTCGCGGCGGGCTTCGCGTTCGGTCTCGGGCTCCTCACCCGGCCGGTCTTGATGTTCTTCCCTTACCTGCTGGCGCCTGTGCTGGTTTACCTTCTGGTTGCCAACCATGGCATGCGCTGGCCCCGCGCGTTCGTCCACGCTCTCGTCCCGGCGGCGATCATGCTGGCGCTGTTGTCGCCCCGACTCATCGCCACCTACATGGAGTACGGATTACCGGTGGTCACCACGCAGTCGGGCGGCCACGCACTGGAGCTCATTTATCCCTGTCTCCGGAACGATCCTGACTGTGACCGTGCGACCTTCAATCAGAGAGCGCGGGAGCTGATCCGGGCCCGGCGCAGCGAACTGACTGAAGAGGAACGGCAAAACCCGCTAATTCTCGGACGAATCAAGCGCGACATCGCGCTCGATCTCATGTTGGAGGTGCCGCCGCATATATTTGCCTTGTCGGTGGCGGATAGCGCCTTTCGGTCCGCCGTGCAAACGATGCTGTACGAGGTAGGCGACCAGCTAAACCTCGATCCCGAGTATTTTTCGGCCGTGCAAGGCGCGACGTTCGGCGAGAGGTTCGTAAACTTCCTGGCCGTTGTGATTAGCGAGCCGTTCATGATCATCTGGGCCGTTGCGCAATTGGCCGCGCTTCTCGCTTTGCCCGTTCAGATCGTCGGTCTTGTCGCTTGCCTGAGGAATCCCGATCAGCGGCCGCTAATGATCTTCCTCGTCCTCACGGCCGCCTACTTCCTGGCGATCAATCTCTCGTTCGGCAATCCAAAATACGGTTTGCCGCTCAATCCCGCGGAGATCGTCCTGTTGGTCGCGGGCGGACACGCAATTCTCGAGTGGTCCAGGCGGCGCGGATTTCTCGGCCGCGCCCGACCCTGAGCCGTGTGACGCCGGAGGGCAGACTAACACCCCTGGCGCCTCTTCAGACCGTATTTCAAACCGATACAGGATCCACCGCGCTCAAGCCCCTGCCGCTGCCTGGCGAACGATTTTCCGCCAACGCCGGCGGTTCCGTATTGCTTATAGGTGACGCGTTACATAAGAGCAGGGGGTGTCGCGCTTCTCCGCTGTATCGTGCCGATGGCAGCAGTGCATTGAATGATCGAATAACGCTAGGCCGCTGCGCAATCGCCGTTTGCTTGGCGACGTTGCCAACATTTTCCGCTTCCGGCGTTCGGGCGCAGACGGTGACAGTGGCGGAACCGGTCGTCGTCACGGCCTCGCGTATCCCTGCCGCGGCGACGGCCGGAAGCGTTACGGTCATTTCCCGGGAGCAGATCGACAGACAGCGGCCGGTCAGCACGATCGAGATCCTGCGCCAGGTTCCGGGTCTGCACATCGACCAGCCTGGTGGGCGAGGCGGCGTCAGCTCGGTCTTCATGCGCGGTAGCGACCCGAACTTCACGCTGGTGCTGATCGATGGCGTGCGCGTGAACGACCCGACCAACAGCCGCGGCGGGTCGTTCGATTTCACCACATTGGACCCCGGGAGCATCGAACGGATCGAGGTGGTCCGCGGACCGTTTTCCGCGGTCTACGGCTCGGACGCCATTGGCGGCGTCATCAACATCATAACCCGCGAAGGCGCGACCGAAGCGACTACGACGGCGCAGGTCGGCGGCGGCCGCTTCGGGTACCGGCGTGGGTGGGCCGAGCTGCGCGGTCCTGTTGCGGCTGGGGATTTCGCGCTGAACGTCGCCTACGTGGACAACGGCGAACCCGTCGAAGGCAGCGAGTTCACCGGCAAGTCCGCCAACGGCAAACTCACCTTGGCGCTCTCCGACGTTACGATGCTCCGCCTCACGTCGCGGTTCGCCGACAGCCTGGCCAAGAGCTTCCCCGACGATAGCGGCGGTCCTTCGTTCGCGGTCTTGCGTGGCCTCGACAAGCGCGATTCGCGGGAGCTGACCGTGGGTGTCAGGCTTTCGCATCAGCCGCGCGACGGACAGGAGTACGTTGTCGAGACGTCGTATTACGACCGGGCGCAAGATTTCGTTTCGCCTGGCATCGCCCCGGGCGTGCGCGACCCTGTGGGCATCGTGCCGAATTCGAGCGACGACCGCTTCCGGCGCGAAACGATTTCCGCGCATGGCGTGTTTTCGTTGGCCGAGCGGGTCGACCTCAGCCTCGGCGCCGAGGCCATCTTCGAGCAGGGTTCCAGCGACAGCGAGCTGGTCGTCGGCGGCGTCGTGGTGCCCGGCGAATTCGACCTCGCCCGCCAGGTGTACGCGCCGTTCGCCGAGGCCAGGGTCTCGTTTCCCATTGGGCTTACGCTCGAGGGGGGTCTGCGCATCGATTTCCCCAGGGGCTTCGACACCGAGTTCAGCCCCCGTATCGGCCTACGCCAGAGCTTCGATGCGACCGGGACGACGCTCACCGCGAGTTGGGGCGAGGGGTTCAAGCTGCCGAGCTTCTTCGCCCTCGGTCACCCGATCGTCGGCAATGCCGATCTCCGGCCGGAAACCAGCGAGAGCGTCGAGGTCGGCGTCGAACAACGACTCTGGAACGATCGCATCGATTTGCGCGCGGTCTATTTCCACAACCGCTTCTTCGACCTCGTCGACTTCGAGGAGGGCCCGCCGCCACGCCTGGTCAATCGATCGGAGGTCACGGCCGAAGGCGTCGAGGTGGGTTTCGACGTTCGCCCGATCGAGCCCCTCACACTGGGCGGCCATCTCACGTACACGAGTACCGATATCGAAGGCACGACCGAAGAACTCCGTAACCGGCCCGAGTGGCGCGCCGGCGGCAGCGCGCTGTGGCGACCCCGCCCCGGCGTTACGATTGCGCTCGACGCTCTCTACGTCGGCGAGGTTCTCGATTCGTCGATCGCCACCGGGGACCGTGTTCTCGATCCCTATCTCCGGTTCGATGTCGCGGTCACCTGGGCGGTCCGGCCCGGCGTCGAGGTGTCGCTCGCCGTCGATAATCTGTTCGACGCCGACTATGAAGAGGCGGTCGGTTTTCCGGCGCCGGGAATTCGGCCGCGGATCGCGGTGCGAATGACGTTCTGAATGCGGGGCCGGTTTGGGGTCACCGCCGCCGCCGGGAATGACGTTTCGCCTTAACGTCGCCCGACAATTTCGAGCGATGCCGGTGCGGTGCGGCCGGTTGTCATTGCAGCACGAAATCGACGGGAATGTCGATGACTCCCTCGGTCGGGACACCGGCCCGGCGCGCCGGGATGAAGCGCCATTTGGCCAGCGACGCAAGGACGGCGTCGTCGAGCACGGCATGGCCGCTGCTCCGCAACAGGGTCACGCGGCCGGCCAGGCCCGTGCGCAGGACATCGATCCGAACCAGCACGCGTCCCTCGTAGCCGCGCCGGCGGGCCAGGCGTGGATAGCCGGGCTTGAGATCCGCGACCAGGCGTTGGTCGATCGCGGGACCGCGTTCGGCCACGGGTTTGCCGTCGGCGGGGACCACGTTCGGCGCCGTTGCCGCTTCGAACGTCGACGGCTCGACGGCGCCGATTCGCTCCTCGGGACCCGCTGTCCGCCGTGTCGGGTGGCCGCCGGGCGGCGCCCCCGCCACCGGTTCATGCCGGGTGTGGTCCACGCTCGCAACCACCCCTGGTCTTGCTCGCGTTTCCGCTTGGGCGCCGGCCGCGTCCGGGACGTTCCGGTGGTTGAGCCGTGCGGCAATCCGCTCGACCGGCTGCACCGGCGCGATCCGGGATTCAGGCGCGGTCGGGCGCGGTGGCGCAGCCGGCTTGGGGCCGGGGGGAGGGGGGACGAACACGGCGGTCTTATCGGTCGACAAAAGAGGCGCGACCTCCGCCGAGGCGATTTCCGGTAAAGCAATCGAAGCATCGGCCGGCACGGCGTCGCGGACCGAAGGCGTTGCGCCCGACGGCTCGTTCGCCGCCCGGCCCGGCAACGGCGGCGCCGGTCCGCGCTGGCTCGTCGCGTCGTTCGGGGGCTCGGCCGCCACGGCCCGGGATCCGGTTTCAAATTCGCTCACGAGGGCGACGCTAATCGCCCGCTGCGACGGCCCCCGGCGATCGCCGTCGAGGTGCAACAGCGCGCCGATCGCCGTGGCGTGAACCGCCAGCGATATTGCGAGCGCGCGCGGCGCAACGGCGAAGATCTTGAAAGGACCTGTGGCGAACGTCTGCGTCATCCCGGCACGATTGGCAAGCTTGTCTCGCGACCCGCACGGGCGTCAAATCGCGCTAACGCAGCGAGGACCGATGAGTCAATATGGAAATTCAGGACGGTCGCCAAGGCGTTGTCGTCTGGGCGCGCGGGCAATGGAAAAACCAGCTCGACGCCGATGCGGTCGCGCCAAAAGGCGTCATGCAAGCACGTCATACGCAATGTCACAAATCTTGTGACATTGCCGCGTTCAGTCGCCACGCTGGCCAAGTCTTATATCGACCAAAGCCTGGCCGCAGGAGCGGCGGCCCGCGGTCGCGGGCTCCGGATTTCAAACCGGTCCAATCATTTTGAAATCCGGTATTAGACATCAGGAGAGCCAACGATGCGCACACTGTTCGAACAGTTCTTCGTTGCGCCCATGCCTGTCCTTTGGGTGTTGCTCGGCGGGCTGCTGCTGTGGCGATGGCAGCGGACGAGCCGCGCGCTGTTCGCCGTTGGCACGGTCCTCTTCCTGCTCGCGTGTGTTCCGGTCGTCGGCAAGCTGCTGATGTGGGGGCTTGCCAGCGGCGCGCCGTCCCTCGATATGACGGACGATCGACGGTTCGCCGCGATCGTCGTGCCGACCGCTGGCTCGTTCGTCGATGGGGCCGGTCGTTGGTGGCCCGAGGAGAACTCGATCCGACGTGTGGTCGCCGGCCGGGAGCTCCAGAAGCAGCTCGGAATTCCACTGGTCATCGCCGGCGGCTCGCCTCGTGCAAACCAACCGCCCGAGGCGGTGACGGTCGCCGGCATGCTCGGTCTCGACGGCCCGGCCGTGCTGCTCGAAACGACCGCGCGGAACTCGAGCGAAAGCGGTGCGGCGGTGGCCGGCCTGCTGCTCGGGAAATCGCCGCTCCGCGTGGTTCTCGTAACCAACCCGTCCCACGTGGCGCGAATGAGCGCTTCGATGCGCCACCACGGGCTCGAGGTCGTCGCCGCGCCGGTCAAACGACAGCCGTACAGGTTTGCGCCGGACACCTGGGAGGCGGCCGATCTCATTCCGCAAGACAGCGGCCTCAAGCTCACCCGACGCGCACTGTGGGAGTACACGGGAATCCTTTGGTATTTGATCACCGGCCGTCTGGATTTCAGCGACCTCTGGCCGTCCACCGGGTGACTTCGCGCGCGGCCGGGGCTCATCGCGTCGCGTACAACTCCTCGTATAGGGCAGTGTACGCGTCGATCACCCGATCCCACGAGAAATCGAACGCCCGCGCCTTGGCCTTTGCGGCGTAGGCGCGGCGCGCATCATCGTCGGTTATCAGCATCGACATCGCGTCGGCGAGCGCTTCGGCGTCGCGCGCCGGGACCACGAGGCCGTCGCGGCCGTGGCGAACCACGTCGCGGCAGCCCGGCGAATCGCCGACGATGACCGGGAGCCCGGCGGCCATGGCCTCGACGACGGCGATGCCGAAGGTCTCGATCAACGACGGAAATACGAAGGCGTCGGCGGACCTGTAAAGCGCGACAAGCTCGCCGGAGGGAAGCGCCGGGACGCCGCCCGCCGCGTCGGGTCCGCCGATCTGGTCGCACAGGCGGACCCTCTCGGCGAGGCCGTGCCGTTCCACTTGCGCGGCCAGATCACGCACGCCGCCGCCGACGATCAAAAGCTGGAAGCGACGTTCTGTCTCGGCCGCCAATCGCGCCGTGGCCTCGATGAGGGCGATGTAGTTCTTTTTGGGATGATTGCGTCCGACGCTGAGGAACACGAACGCGTCGGGGTCGAGCCCATGCCTGGCACGCACCGCGCGGCGGTCAAGGGCGCCCTCGAAGCGCGCGAGATCGACGCCGTTGGGCACATGCCGGATTCGCGCCTCGGCGACGCCGATCGCTCGATACTCCTCGGCCACGCTGTCGCTGATGGCAATCAGCATGTCCGCCTGCGGCAAGAGGTCGCGGACCACACGGTCGACCCGGGGATCGAGCCGGGCGCCGTAGCCTATGTCGGCGTCGCGCTGAATGTCCTCGCCGGCGCAGCGGATCAGATAGCGTACATCGGCGCGCTTGCGGGCGAAGTGAACCAATGCCACGCCGGTCGGATAACCCATGGTGCAATGCCAGCAGTCGAAGCGATAGCGCGCTTGCATGCGGGCGAAGTAGCGATCGAGCACGAAGAACCCGACCCATGGCGCCCGGCGCAAGAGCGACCACGCCTTGGGCGGCAGCGCCTCGACGGTGTAAGGCAGCCGCCAACGATCTTCGCGCAAGCGCTTGACGTGCGGCGCGGGGGCCATGACGACCGGGCGCAGACCGCGCTCGAGGAGTCGGGATGCGATGTTGTGGAGACCGATTTCCGCGCCGCCGAGACTCGGCAGGAACGATGAGATCGGCATGGCGATGGTGCGCGCCTGCGTCATTCGCCGACCGGGGGCGATGCGAGCGATTCCTCGACGATATCTCGGAAGCGCAGAGAAAACTCCTCGTGCCCCGCATCGCTCCCAATGTGATGGCGATAGAGCGACTGGCCGCGCTCGGCGATCGCCTCGCGCCGGGAGTCGTCGGCGAGGACGTCGTCGAGCCTCTCTTCGAGGTCGGAAAGATCCCATCGGTGCGCCACGATCGTCTCGCCGTCGCGGTAGAGATCGGGCCATGTCTCCATGTGCGACATGTCGGGCTTGACGAGGAGCGCGCCGCAGAGGAACGCCTCGAAGTCCTTGAGCGTGATCTCGCCGTATCCGAACGGCGAGACGACCGCGCGGCAGAGGCGCATCTCGGCCAGGTACGCGCGCCGAGACAGCTTGTCGGTCGGCGCCCGCGGGCCGAGAGTTTCGCGGATGCGGCGGCGCTGATAGGCAACGGTCTCGCGTGTGTGGCCGACGCCGAACCGGCAGGCGAAGGGGATCGGGCGCGACCGCCGGACGGGCGTGAAGCGGCGCGGGTAGCGCAGCAGTCGGTCGATCGGCAGGCGCCGGCGCAAGCCCATGACCGCCGGGCCCCAGAGCGAATAATCGGCGAGGCCCGAGTTCCACGAGACGCGAAGTTTCGCAAGGTCCTCGGGCGAGGCCACGGGTCTGCTGGCGACTGGGTCTTCGTCCGAGATGCCGAACTCGCGGTGGTAGTAGTCGGCGTAGATTCGGTTGCCGTAAAGCGGGCGGAGATAGGTCTCCCGGTTCTTGAGCAGTTGTGCCTTGCAGTAACGCGAGACGAAGGGGAGCACCTGCGCCTGCAACCAGCCGGTGCTGTCGGAGATGTCGAAGTAGAGGACGGCAGGAACCTGCTCGGCGAAGGACCCGAGTTCGTCGAGCGCCGCGCCGCCGTCCCGCGTCCAGCGCGGGGCGTAGAAGCGGCTGTCGATGATCAGTGCGTCGCACTCCGCGACCTCGGGCGTCCGCCGGGTGAAGCAACGGAACCGTATGCCGAGATCGGCGAGCCGCCGCCGGTGCACGTGAAGCGGAAACAGGAAGGCGATGCCGTTGGGCGACGCGAACCCCTTGGTGAGGATGTGGACCGTCGACACTCGCGGCGCTCCGGCGGACTGTCCGGTCAGGCCGCTTCGGCGGCGACTGCGCCGCCATCGGGGAGGCTTCGCAACCAGAGCTCGAGATTGATCAGATGGGGAATCGGCGGGATGCCTACGCGCTGCCCCCGACGGAACGCGTCGATCGACGCCAGGAGCCGCTTGCGGTCCGCGAACTCGGCCAAACGCGAATCGGGTGCGACCAGGAAGTCGAGGTAGCGCCCGATCCCCTTGGGGTCGGCCGCCCAATCGTCGAGCGGCAGATTGAGCCCGATCTTGCGCCGGTATACGATCTCGCTGGGAAGGTGCGGTTCGGCAATCTGCTTCAGCAGCGGCTTGGTTTCGCCGCCCGGGGCGCGGATATGGTGAGGAATCCGGTTGATGACCCGGGCGAGCGGCATGTGGGTGAACGGAACCCGCGCCTCGACCGAGGCCGCCATGGCCATCTTGTCCTGCCGCATGAGGAGAGATTCGAGATAAGCCGTCTGGTCGGCCGCGAACATGCGCGACCGGAAGTCGGCGAAACGCGAACTCGCGGCTTCGCGGGCGCCGGGCTTCGGCACGAGTTCGGGAAACAGTCGGTGCAACGCGAGGAAATCGTGATGGATCGCCGCGTAGATCGCCGGGTCGCGGCCGGCATAGCGCTGGATCTCGCGGTATCTCTGCAGCAACGGCCACAGCGGGGCGGGGACGAATCGCGCCATGCGGCCCTTCCTGCGAAGCTCGCGCCACAAGTCGTATCGCTTGTAACCGCCGAACATCTCGTCGGCGCCCTCGCCGGTGAGCACCACCTTGGAGGTCTCGCGAATCCGGTCGCAGAGAAGCATCAGCATCACGCAGCCGAAGTGCGGCACCGGACCTTCCATGTGCTTCACCGCGCGGGGCATGGCCTCGGCGAAATCGTGAGCGGTGAGCCGAACCTCGTGATGGCGAAGAGCGAAACGTTCGACGACCTTTTGGCGGAACGGGCTCTCGTCGAAGCGCTCGTCGTCGAGCTTGATGC